>JAISIJ010000462.1 GCA_031262245.1 Oscillospiraceae bacterium
TGTTTTGCCCGAGCCGCTTTCGCCCACAATGGCAACCAGCTCTTTGTCTTCGATTATTAGGCTTACATTTTTTAAAGCACGGCACTCGTTTTCTTTGCCTTTGTTATATGTTTTTTTAATGTTTTTAATTTCTATCATAATAGTCTTCTCCCTATTGTTCCTTAAATTTTTCTAATTTGTTTTTCCTCAAAAAAACAAGAAAAGGTATAAAACAAAAAATTATCAGCAATGCCAAAACTATGAGAATAGAAAAGCAGCCGGTATAACTGAGAGATTCAAAATAAAATGACACTGCTTCTATTTTCGCATCGAGTGGATAAAAAATCAGAAAATTAGTTGTAAGCAAATAAATAACAGTTGAAAAAAATGCAATTGCTAAAACATAAAAAGCATATATTTTTGTTGCTTTTAAAAAACTGCAACCCAGAAGAAAATACAACGAAAACTGTTTTAAGATTTTCTTGATGTTTAATACGGCGATTGAAATAAGCCCTAAAATCAAAAGAAACCATATAATCAGAGTTGAAGGCATATTTTGAGTTATTGATTTATTGATGGCATTTATGGTAGCGGTATCAAGTTCTTTTTTAGAAGATGAAAAACCATACTTTTTCGCCTCTGCCAATATATCTTGCCTTTGTTGTTTTGATGCCTCACTGTTTACTGTAATAACAAAAGGAACCTCATCATATTTAGCAAAATCATTTACTTTGGGTATATAAAAATAAATAGAATCTCCCGATGCATTTTGACAGAAATTTTCATATTTAATTTCGCCATATCCGGTAATATCATGTAGGAAAATTAAGTTGTTTTTACCGTTTTTAACATCGACTACTTTAATTTTAGCTTTTTCTACATCTTCGACGTTTGAAAAAAACATTTCCCAATTGTGCAAATACAATTCCGCATCTAACTCATCGCCTATAGCAAATGTTTTGGAATTGCCTGAGTTTTTAATAACAACACAAGGGTAAATGTTATTTTCTAATAATTCTGAATCAAAAAAGCTATCATAATCAAAACCCATTATCTTTGCTGTTAATTCATCAGCAGTAAGTGCTGTATAATAATCATCTTTAGTTTTCATACTAAACGAATTAATTTTTGAAATGCCGAAAACATTTTTATTTTCAGATAGATATTTATAAAAGTCAGTTAAATATTTTTCATCATAATTATCGCGTTTTAATTGCAAATTGCCGGAAAAATATATGGCGTTTTCAAATTCCGGTATTTGAAATCTGTTATAAATATCAAAATAGTGAAGAAAACCATTAACTGTTGTTGTTAACAAAAAAAGAGCAAGCACTATTTCAATAGTTACTAATATATTTGTGAGTAAATTCTGCTTGAGAATTTGCATAGCTAATCGGATGGTTTTCAAAACTAACTCTCCTTTGCTACAATGGATTTGCGG
The DNA here is from genome assembly GCA_031262245.1 of Oscillospiraceae bacterium. Taxonomy (GTDB): domain Bacteria; phylum Bacillota; class Clostridia; order Oscillospirales; family Ruminococcaceae; genus BNZF01. The sequence continues at coordinate 1,421 of JAISIJ010000462.1, forward strand.
CAACCATTTGTATTGGTGTTTTTTTAGAATAAGGTACAACAATCAAAAGATAAAAACAAACATATGGTATAAAAAATGTAATTGCAGAACTTAAAAAATCTCCTAAATCTAAGAAAAAATTATTAAATACCATATTATATGAATATATAAATACTGCCGCAAAAGCAAATGCAGTAATAAAAATTAAAATGCTTTCAAATAGTATCAAACTGGTTATATTACTTGTTTTAAATCCAAGCAAACTGAGAATAGAAATCGTTTTTTTTCTTTTTTCCAGCATGAACGAATACAACGCTGAAACACAAATAATTCCCATAATAAAAACCAATATAGATTCAATAAAACTAAGCAATGATTTAGAAGAAATTTCGGAATCATAATCCGGTGAAATAACATTTTTATTCTTGAAAATTCGGGTAATTTGTTGCACAATTTTTTTGTGCTCATTAAAAGTCAGTTTAGTGCTCAAGAAAATACATGCTTGTACAGGTTTTTCACTGTTTTCAATATATTCGTGAGAAACCAATAAGTATTCATCTGTGCCCTTAACCTTAGAACCCACAATTACAAATGCATTATTTTCAATCTCGATCTCATCGCCAATTGTCAACCCTTTTGCATTCATAAGCGATTCCGGGATTAGGATTTCATTTGCTTTTTTAGGAATTTTGCCTGTTATATAATCATCCCGCCCTTTATAAAAACCGGAAATTTTATAGTCTGTTTCATTTTCTGAATCTTTGTATTTATAGCTTCCGGCGATAACTTCAACAACCTCAACTTCGCTTATGGTTGATGCTTTTTTTAAATCTTCTTCAGCTATTTTGTTCCCCGTAACTATAACAGGATAATATAATTCGGTAATGTTCTTTTCTATATCTATCTTGTAATGTGCAGAATATTGTAAGCAAAGAGCAAAAACAGAAAACATCAAGATAAAATTAAAAATAAACAATACCAAATCTTTTTTTACAAACATTAAGACTAATCGATAAAATGTAAAAATCTTTTTTTGCATTTTCGCACATCCTTATGGAGGTTTTCGCCTATTAAAATAATAGACGAAAACCTCTGGAAATTTAACTCGTTATTGTGAGCTTTGCCGTATTAGTGCTTCCATTATGCTTTACATAAGAGTATCCTGTCATATAATCATTACTGCTCGAAAGAAACTCCCTCTTTAAGTCGCCTTTTCCGGCTAATGCTAAGTTTGCACCGGAATTGCCATAACTGTAATCGATTTCAACATAATTATTGTTAGTCTGATTACTTGCAACATCAATCCAAGCAGAAATGTAAGCGTCATCCCATGGACTTATTGTTCCATAATCATAATAACAATCTAATTCTGTTGTAGAATTTGGTTTATAGTTTAGGGTATATTCCGTATATTTAGTAATTGTCTTTGTTTTACTCACTGCAGAAACGGAAAAAATAGATAACGACACTATAAAAACTGTAAAAACAACAATGCTGACTAAAATGCCCTTTTTCATTATTCTTTGCACCTCCTTCCTTCTTCACGAAAAGCTGATCAGACTTTCGTTAAAATATAATAAGTAGCTACATTATTCTTTGTAAAATTATATTAACAATTATTTGTTATTCACACGATATAATTATAAATCTATCGTCAATACACGTAAGTAGTTTTTTCGTCAATTTTTTGAATTTTTCACGATATTTGTTGGAAAATGTTTACGTTTAAATAATACCACATAAAAGTTAAAAACACAACCCGTAATAGCATACAAATTTTAACTAAGTTTTTGTGCAATTTGCACAAGTAGGTTGAATGAGTTCTCTCCACAATAAACCCAACCCCTCACGCTGCCAAAAACGGCAAAACGAGAGGGGTTGGTTTTATT
>JAISIJ010000006.1 GCA_031262245.1 Oscillospiraceae bacterium
CGTGTCGTCAACAATCTTCGTTCCGACTTCGACTGCCTTAACAGAGGTTTCGATAAGGCTTGCGGTGGATTTGGACGCTTCGGCGGATTTGCTTGCAAGTGAACCCACTTCGTTGGCAACAACTGCAAACCCTTTTCCTGCAGCTCCTGCACGTGCCGCCTCAACGCTTGCGTTAAGGGCAAGGATATTTGTCTGGAATGCAATGTCCTCAATAGTTTTTATAATTTTGGAAATTTCGTTACTTGAGTCTGAAATATTTTGCATTGCGGATACCATTTCAGTCATTTTCTTGTTTGCGGTTTGCATAATATCGCCGGTATTTCCTGCAATTTCACTTGCATTTTTAGCGTTTTCAGCGGATTTTTTAACTGCGTCATTGACATTCGCAAGAGTTGACGCCAACTCTTGAATTGAGGCTGCCTGTTCGGTTGCACCTTGCGAGAGGGCTTGGGAGGCATTGGAAATTTGACCTGCACCTGAATGGACTTCGTCTGTAGCGGTATTAATTGTGCCGAACATTTCGTTCAAGTCGTTTATAACTTTATCAATTGAGTTTCCGATAAGGTCTAATTCGCCGAGGGTTTCAACGTCAACAGTAAAGTCGCCTTCGGAAATTTTTTGAAGTACAATTCCGATTTTTTCAAAACGTTGCACCATACCGTTAAGTGCCTCAAATGCTGTGCCTGTTTCGTCTTTGGCAGCCGCCAGTTCTCTTGAAATTTTCCAACTTTCCGCCGGGAATTGCACCTGTCCTTTTTTTGCAATAACATCAATAAAGTTGACAAGCAGATTTACCGGTGTAACAATTGATTTAGAAATACGAGTACCGAGAATAACAGACGTGATAACTGCGAGAACAATAACCACAATAAGGACTAAAATAACAGTTATTGCCAACCTGTCCATACTTTCGGATTGTTCGTGGGTGAGAGTATTTACAACTTCTGTCAAGTCAACAAGAGAGTCGGTGTAGGGGTCGATATAACCTGCGAGTTCGTCCAGAGCCACACTTACAATGGGGAGGGAGTCTTCGGGTGTAAGTTCTAAAGTTGAGTCAATTTGAGCCAAAAACTTTTCTTTAGCGGTGGCATAGGTTGCACGATTTTTCTCAACAATAGCGATAGCGTCTTTCACTTTTTGAGATTTTGCCATTTTTTTGATTTCGTCCAAGTATTCCTTGGCTTCGGCAGCGGTTTCTTCGATATGGACAAGTTGTTCCTGAGCTTTTTTGAGTTCGGCATCTTTTAATTCGGGGATATAAGCCGCTGTGATGTGGATAGCATAACCCCGCAAAAATGCACGTTGTTCGTTGGTAAGACGGTTTACCCTTGCGGCGTCGATAGCCTCTTCGGTACGGGAAGTCTGGAGTTTTCCGGAATTATCGAGAGAAATACTGGCAAAAATGCCGACACCCCCGACAATTGCAGTGATAATGGCGATAATAGTAAAACCGGTTAGCAGTTTTTTCTTGATAGACATATCCTTGAGGTTCATTGTGATAGTTCTCCTAAATATAAATTTTATATTCATCCCTATCCGAATACAACCCTTTCTTTGGAAATAAATTTAAATTATTTCCAAATTTAGCGAAAGAAAAGTATGAAACTCTTTTCCGAACTTCTTTGTTGAAATTTCTTGCAGATAAAATGTGCATTAACCTGCGTAAAATTGCGTAAAAGATTTGCGTAAATTTTTGAAAAAATTTGTGGATTAATAAGAAATAAGTAAATTTGCGTAAAAGATTTGCGTAAAATTGCGTAAAATAAATGTACTGTCGAAAAAAAGAGTTTTTGGAGTTTGGGTTTTTAGACAGGTCTGTATATTACCTTATTATTTAAAAAATAAAGCAAGTTTACGGTATTGGAGTTATTTGGTAAATTTATCGGAGAATAAAGGAGGGTAACGTTGTGTTGACAATTGTCGCCTTTGACGGTTGTCGTTGCGGTTGGCAGAAACCCTCAATTTAATTATATCACACAATTCAAGCTATTTCTACAGCATTTTTAAAATATTATATGAACAGGTTGTTAATACATATTTTACCAAAATGTGTAAAAATCGCTAAAACGTTTGTAAAATTAAACCAAAATTCTCCACTCTGTAATATACCTTATATTATTATATCACTTTTCTTTGATTTTGTCAACCGTTTTCTCTTGTTTTTGTATTACTTTTTTATGATAATTTTTTTAACAAATGATAAATTAATAATGAATAAATTTAGATAAGAAAAATAGCCGTTCTTAAATTTAAGAACGGCTACTTTTATTACATAGAAAATTCTGCATTATGAATTATGAATTATTCAGCTTTAGCTGAATCATTATCTCTAATTTCACGGCGTTTAATTTTACCGCCGAGGGTTTTTGGGAGTTCGGAAACGTATTCAATAATGCGGGGATATTTGTAGGGAGCGGTTACTTTTTTGACGTGGTTTTGGATTTCTTTGGTAAGAGTGTCGGAGGGTTCATAGCCTTTGGCGAGAACGATTGTCGCTTTTACTATTTGTCCGCGAATTGGGTCGGGAACGGCTGTAACTGCACATTCAACCGCCGCCGGGTGTTCCAAAACCGC
>JAISIJ010000020.1 GCA_031262245.1 Oscillospiraceae bacterium
CCTAAATTACTTGTTTCTGACGAAAATGAACCTCTCGGTTTCAGAATGACAAGTAACGGTAAAGCTGTGTATTATTACAATTCAGACGATGAGGTTTACTATCAAAGAGGTAAAGGTAAATCAAAATTGATAGGTGAATCTGATGGCGGCAGTTTTGATATCTACAAAGGTAAAACTCTCTACTGGGTTGAAGACGGCGAACTCAAACGTTCAAAGAGCGGCGGCAAAGCTAAAACTGTGGGTGACTTTGACGGAGATGTAGACTATATTTTTATTGAATATAAATTCATAGAAGCTCATACAAGTGATGATGACGATAGTTTTCTTTATCTCTCTAAAAATGGTAAGAAATTTGAATTAGTAAGTGAAAGCAACTATTAAAATAAAAAAGGAGCAGTCAATTTGACTGCTCCTCTTCTTACTATTCAGAAAGATATTTTTTCTTCAAGATATGATTTTAAATCATTGATATTAATACGTTCCTGTTCCATAGTATCACGGTCACGGACAGTAACGCAATTGTCTTTTTCAAGGGTATCAAAATCATAGGTTATACAATATGGTGTGCCGATTTCGTCTTGACGGCGATAGCGTTTGCCGATTGACCCGCCTGCATCATAGTCAACATTGAAATGTTTTGAAAGTTGGAGATATAAATTATAAGATTGTTCTTTGAGTTTATTTGTTAAAGGTAAAATTGCCGCTTTAAAAGGTGCAATAGCGGGGTGTAAGTGCATTACAACTCGAGTGTCATTTTCCCCTACAAGCTCTTCGTCATATGCCTCGCAAAGAAACGCAAGCGTAACTCTATCCGTACCCAAAGATGGTTCAATAACGTATGGTACATATTTCGTATTATCTGTATCATCAAAATATTCAAGCGATTTACCGCTGTGATTGATGTGTTGTTTGAGGTCATAATCCGTTCTGTCGGCAATGCCCCAAAGTTCACCCCAACCAAATGGGAATAGATATTCAATATCAGTAGTAGCTTTTGAATAAAACGAGAGTTCGTCTTGTTCGTGGTCACGGAGTTTAAGATTTTCGTCGTTTAAGCCTAAGTCGTTTAACCATTTATGACAGTAGTCTTTCCAATATTTAAACCACTCAAGGTCTGTGTCAGGTTTGCAGAAAAATTCCAATTCCATTTGCTCAAATTCACGGATACGGAAAATAAAGTTACCCGGTGTAATTTCATTTCTGAAAGATTTACCTATCTGTGCAACACCGAAAGGAATTTTTTTACGAGTTGTTCGTGCAATATTAGCGAAGTTTACAAAAATGCCCTGTGCAGTTTCGGGTCGCAGATATAACTCATTTTTACTGTCTTCTGTAATACCTTGAAAAGTTTTAAACATAAGATTAAAAGTGCGGATATCCGTAAAATTACATTCACCGCAATCAGGGCAAGAGATTTTGTTATCTCTGATAAATTCAGACATTTTTTCAAAGGACCAACCATCCGCTTTTTCGCCGAAATCTTCTATTAACTTATCAGCTCTGTGACGAGTTTTACAGGATTTACAATCCATAAGAGGGTCTGAAAAACCGCCGACGTGACCGCTTGCAACCCAAGTTTGTGGGTTCATTAATATTGCACTGTCTAAACCTACATTATAGGGACATTCTTGAATAAATTTCTTTCTCCAAGCATTTTTTACGTTATTCTTCAGTTCAACACCTAAAGGACCATAGTCCCACGAATTAGCAAGACCGCCGTAAATTTCCGAACCGGGATAGAGAAAACCTCTGTTTTTACAGAGTGCAACGATTTTTTCCATAGTTTTTTCTTGATTAGTCATATATTTCTCCAAATTATTTTTATTTTTTCTTAAATGGTTTTATATAATAATATCTGTTCAGTTTAGGATTTTCTTTACTTTTTCTTGTAAATTCAAGAGTAAATCCTAATTTTTCATAAAATTCAGGTGCTTGAAAGGCATAAGTATTGACGGTAATATATTCAAAATCGTAGTCTTTGAAAAAATTTTCCGCTTCAGCTAAAAGTGCCGTACCAACGCCCTTACCTCTGTGATTAGGGTCAATAACCAATTCGTCAATATACATCTCATTAAAAATGAGTTGTAATGTTAGTATTCCCACAGTTTCATCGTTTTCATATGCAACAAAATAGTGATTGCCGTAAAGGTATTTTACGTCTTTTTCTCTTGCTTGCTCTGAAAATATTTCACCTATGCGGTTACCCAAAGTTTTGTCAAGTTTTTCTTTTTTTACTATATTCATTTTTTCCTCAATATATAGTTATTTCCTTTTCATTAATAAAACGGAATGACTATCACCACCGAAAATCAGCAAGTGTTGACATTGAATTTATTCCAATTCCAACAAAGCTATAATAGGTTATTATATCATATCTGAAAAGAATATCAAGTATTTTTCATAGAAACTATTCAACATATTTTTTAATAGAAATTCATATATTGTACAAAGTAATTTTATTTTGAATTATTTCAAATATATAGCCGTTCCATTTTTTATTAAGAAAAATGAAATGGCTATCACCGCCGATAATAGGTGTGCGACGGCGATAGCCGTTGAGCGTTGACATTGAATTCATTTCAATGTCAACAAGATTTACTATAAGAGGATATGAAAATGAGATACAGTAAAAAATTTAAAAGTATAGTGTTATGTATAAGTATGTTAATGTTAAGTCCTTTTATGGCAGATTATGCCGTGAAAGGCATTTACTCTGTCAGCCAAACAAAAGAGCAGTTAACTTCAGAGCAGAAAGAAATTGCAATTAAAGAAAACACAGAGCCTGAAATACAGCTTGAAGATTTCGGAGAATTATCTGAGGGTTTCGGTTGGGAAGAAGAATTTGAAGATAAAACAAGAGAAGTTATAGCCTCTGAGGATACCATTGTAGATGTGGGTCCTAAACCATATCCCACAGAATGGGAGGGAACAGCGGGGGCTGTAATAAAAACATTTTACGGTAAACAATTAGGAACTTCTTTTATTAATCTTGACAGAGCAGGGCAAGTCAGAAATAAAACCACAATTGTAAGTAATGCACAATTACTTGAAGAAAGCAGAAAATCTCCGGATTTTAAAATAGAATTTAATTCCAGCGAACCGCAAGTGCTTATAATGCACACACATACCACAGAAAGTTTTGAACCTTTTGAAAGAGAGGAATATACTTCTAATTTTAACTATCGCACAACAGACCCCACAAAAAATGTTGTTGCAATAGGTGATGCCATAGTAAGAGAATTAGAAAAAGGCGGAATAAAAACATATCACGACACCACTATTCAGGATTATCCCTCATATAACGGGTCATATGAACGCAGTGCAAGAAGTGTTAAACAGATATTGGAAAAATATCCTTCAATAAAAATAGTATTAGATATTCACCGTGATGCAATTACGGACGGGACTAATCTCCCTCAACCTATTGTAAATATCGATGGAAAAAATGCTGCACAGGTTATGTTGATAAGTTGTTGTGATGACGGTGGTAACATTCCTAATTATATGAAAAATTTCAGATTTGCCGCCCTTTTCCAACAACAAATGGAAAGTGACTATACTGGCTTAACTCGCCCTATTCTGTTTGATACACGTTTTTATAATCAAGACCTAACAACAGGAAGTATTTTAGTTGAAGTAGGTTCACACGGCAATACAATAGACCAAGTTATATATTCCGGTGAGCTTATAGGTAAATCCCTCCTTCGCTCTTTTTTAGTTTTCTCATAGGTGCAGAATAATACACCTCTCGAAGTTTCCTAATTCTTTTCATAGTTGGCACTCTTTAGGCT
>JAISIJ010000075.1 GCA_031262245.1 Oscillospiraceae bacterium
ACTCTCTCTCTGATAGGTGATATTGACTGTGACGGCGGCGTTGGCAAAATGGCTGATATTGTTTTATTAGCAAAATATTTTAAAGGTGTCATTAAACTTGACTCTCAAGCACTTACCAACGCACAGTGCACTAAAGGCGACACAACAATTGATACAGAAGATTTATCAACCTTAATTAACTATCTACTCGGAGTTGTAAATAAATTACCTATTTAATTTTCTACTCGTTTCAGAGTAATACTACTCTCGAAGTTCTCTTTTTGTCTTTTCTATTCATTTCTGTAAATCACACCTCCCGAAGTTCCCTTTTTCTCTTTTCTATTCGTTTCTGTAAACAGCACATCTCGAAGTTCCGTAATTGTTTTCATAGTTGGCAGTTTAGCTGACGTTAGTTTAACTGTATATGAAAAAAGCACCCTTTTCGGGTGCTTTTTTAAGCTAACTGTGTCGGATATTTGTATTTTAAAAAGAGGAATTTTTCTTTTAAACTTTTTGAAAAAGACATTTCAATTCACCTACAATTCTCTCCAAATAATTTCTTACATTCACTTGCTTATTTTGATATTAGGAATTTCTGCTTTTAAATTTTTAACGACTATACTTTAAAAATCTCGTCAAATAAAAGATATATTACACTTTTTTAACACGGAAAAAACAAACTGAAAAATTCCTTTTATATATATCGATCTAAAACAACGGTTCAATATATTCTGTGATAAGTGCTATTCTATCCTTAGCTCTTGGCTTAAAAAGAGAAGCAATTGAAACAACAATATTATTGTTTGGATTAATATAAATCACATTTCCTCCATCTCCCATAGCCGCATATCCTGTTCCAATTCCTACCCACCACAAATATCCATATGGCAGATTTTGTTCTTCCCATCTGCTGTGTTCCTTTATGCTTTCGTCTATCCAAGCGACAGAAACAATTTGCTTTCCGTTCCATTTTCCGTCGTTCAAGTATAGCTGCCCTATTTTAGCCATATCCATAGCAGTTAAGGTGAGCCCCCAACCCGCCGTATTTACTCCTTTCGGGTCGGAAACCCAACCGCTGATACCTCTGGTTTTGTAAAATGCTAATTGTTCTTCTTTGTTCGCGAAAGTCAAATTATCCGCAACATCGATACCCAGCGGAGTAAACAAATACTCTCTTGCAAAATCAAGCACGGATTGTCCTGTCGTTTTCATCAATATACCCGTTAAAATATCCGGACCTATGAGCGGAGCATATCTAAATTCTCCAATCGGCTTTTTGCCACCCAACAAATCAAGTGCGGATTTTACCCAATCATCACTTGTGAAATACTTTGTATATGGTGCTGATTTGTATTTATACGGTGCAGTCATAGTTAACATATTCTTGACGGAAACGCTCTGTATAGTTTTTTCGCCCCTCTTAATGGTATAGTCCAGGAAAAAATCCAATATTTTTTGTTCTGTGCTTCTAATAAATCCATTGTCGATTGCAATACCAATCAAAACAGAAATAATGCTTTTTGTTACCGAAGATACATGAACAGCGGTATCAGCGGTACATTCATTAAAATAATTCTCATACAGCGTTTTTCTGTTGTCCGATACGACAATTCCTGCTATGTTGTTATAGTCGCTGATTATTACCTTTTCTAATTCTGATATTTGTTGTTGATTCATAAGTTTTGACCTATCTTACCTTTTCTAAAAATATTTTAACGAGATTTTCAATATGTTTTTTTAATCTCGTCAAATAAAAAAGCGATATATTATACTTTCCTAATAGAAATCCAAATCTCACTGTAATAATCGGGGCTGTTCATAGCCTCCGATCGGTTCATTGTGTCCGCATAGTCACGCTCCTGTATTTCGGGGACATTGTAAGGGCAATCTGGTCGTGGCTTGCGGGGAACATTTCCGATGCCCTTTACAGTAATATTTCTTTGAATGTTTGTCATAGCCGTATCCTCCATTCGATTTCTATGAATAAAGTATACGGCATTTAAATCGTGAGGAGGTCGCTTTGGAAGCGACAAATCATTCTTTCAATTTCTTTAAATGCCCCAAATGGATTCCAATATGTCCTATACCGAGAATAATTGCAGCGGCAACGAGCCATATCAGTTTGCCATAAATTCCAAGCATAATAAACGCAGCTATCGGAAGGGTTGCACCCGGTAGTGGTATGCCGAAAAAAGTTCTGTAAAAATCTTTAAGCGTGTGTCCGCCGATAAAATACCTAACCCAGTATAACTCGTAAATTATCATAAGCAACGCAGAAGCAAAAAACCAAATCAGCCAAATATTTATCCCGTGCAGATTCGTATCTGAAAAACACAACGCAGTCGCCGTTGTAAGCATCTGACCAACCTTCTCGAACGAAAGCAAAACCTTGTTTTCGCCTAACGGACTATAACCGCTCGGTTTGTTTTTTGCCCACATGATATTGGGAATTATGAGCATTAGCATATACAGCAATCCTACATACGAAAATCCAAAATGCCCCACAACTCACACCCCCAACAACGGCTGGTCGTATTTGAACAGCACTTCATTTATTTCAAAAACATCGTATTTCCGCTAATGATGAAATGCTCGACAATCACATCGAACTTCTGACTATGCGAAAGAGCATAGCCCGCCCACTCCAAAGAGGTCATCGGTTTCATCAAGCGATAGTTCCAGAGCCACGGCAAGAGCGACAGCGGTTTTCTTGCGGCATATAGCAGGAATGTTATCAATTTTAATTTTCTGCGGTTTAATTATTTTTAAAAAAGACATATCGTAAATTTTTTCGTTCATATTTATTTCTCTTTAATCAACAAATTTTTCACTTGAAAAAATTCTCATTTCTCATTGACTATCCGTCAAATCACCTGTATATATCATACTTATATTGTAACATATTTTTTAAATATGGTCAAGTTCTTAATTTCAAAATATTCTTCGTGTTTAACAAATAATACATAATAAGCTGAATAGAGGGTGTGCGGAGTTGATGGTTTCCGCAAGTCAACTTAAATCCGCTGATTTCATATATCACCGAATTCCTCGAATAATTCCGTTAAAAATAAATTAGCTGACATATCGCTCGGCATACGCCAATCACCTTTCGGAGAAAGGCAAACCGTGCCTACTTTGGGACCGTCAGGCAACGCAGAACGTTTAAATTGCTGCCCGAAAAATCTCTTAAAGAAAAATTTTTCCCATTTAAGAAGTTCCTCGTCGGAGTAATTTTCAAATGCTGATTTTGCATATTCAAATATTCTCTTTGCTCCGAAACCCCAACGCACAAAGTAGTATAAAAAGAAATCGTGGAGTTCATAAGGACCGTTAATATCCTCTGTTTTCTGAACAATTTCATCATTATCCGCCGGGAGCAGTTCCGGGGAAACAGGCGTTTCGATAATGTCATTTAAGATATTAA
>JAISIJ010000091.1 GCA_031262245.1 Oscillospiraceae bacterium
AAAATCTATCCCTCCCATTCAATAAAATCGTTACGAAATATTTTAGCATATAATTTAAAAAAATGCAACAGTATTTTTTCAACAAATTTTGGGGAGAATAATAGTACAAAATATACAAAGGATACAAAAATGAATCGAACAGATTTAGCGATTGAAAGTCCTATTAAGGGATTGCAGCAAAAAGAGCGAGGTAAATATTTCAAAATCAATGAAATAATTATTGATACAGACGAATATATCCAAACTTTAGGCAAGGGTAAAGGGCGATATATTACACTTGAAACAGAAGATTTCAGCCGTTTTACGGAGCATTATAATGAAAAGATAAATGAATTATCAGAGGAAATTAAGGAATTTATTCCTAAAAAAGGTTTAGTTTCGGTTATTGGTTTAGGAAATAACGACATTACACCAGACAGTTTAGGAGTAAAAACAGCTGATAAAATCCTTGCGACAAGACATTTAACGGAGAAATACGGCGATATTTTTACGGATTTACGTCCTGTAAGCGTTTTTACAACGGGTGTTTTGGCACAAACAGGCATTGAAACAGCGGAAACAGCGAAAGCAATATGCGAAAAATTACAACCGTCAACGGTTATTGTACTGGACGCTTTGGCTTGCTCTGATATTTCACGCCTTGGGAAAACCATACAAATAGCCGACGCCGGAATTGCTCCCGGCAGCGGCGTTAAAAATTCAAGAAAACAGTTGAATACCCAAACATTAGGGTTTCCTGTTATTGCAATAGGTGTACCTACAGTTGTCGATATTCATACTATTATAAAAGGTATAACTTCTGAAAAAACATATATTGACAATATGCTTGTGACACCTAAAGATATTGATAAACTTATCGACAATGCAAGTGATATATTGGCGAAAGCGATAAATTCCGCACTTCACCCGGAAATGACACTCAAAGAGTTAAACTCTCTCATATGCTGAAATTATCTGACCTATATATACCTTGTGAAGAGGATTATCTTCTGAATAATATGCAGTAAATTTTTGTTTGTCAAGAAATTTCTCACCGTTAATCTCTTCTGTGTAAATCTTTTTGCAAACAATTATTTTACTTGCTTCGGCAAATGAAACAGTATCATCAACTGAAATCGGTGTAATGCCGGTTTCTTTGGCTTTGTCAAAATCACGTCCTGATTTTGTTCCGCAAAAGCCCAACATCTTAGAATATTTTGCATTATCAAAAAAAGATGCGGTAAAAATATCATTCTTTTCCATAAACTCATAGGTATAGCGATTATAACGGACGTAAACACTCAAAACAGGCACAGCCCAAAGTACACCGATTTGTCCCCAGCCTACAGTCATAGTGTTGTAATCCTCAAGCGTACCTGCGGTAAGCAAAAAACTGCCATCGGAAATTATTGATAATTTGTTAATATCGACATTATTCATATATCTGCCTCCATATAATAAAAGTATTCAAAGCATAATTCTACTATACAATATATTCAATGTCAATAATTTTTATACCGTTTTTCTATGCAATATTTTGAGCAACCTGTCTGTAGCTAAGACGTATTCTGTCCACAAGCAACGCAATAAACTCCGAATTAGTGGGTTTGCCTTTTTGTTGATTGATAGTATATCCGAAGTATTCCTGTAAAATCTCAACATTACCTCTGTCCCAAGCTATCTCAATTGCGTGGCGTATTGCCCTTTCGACCCTTGAGGGTGTTGTAACAAAGCGTGTTGCAACTGTAGGGTAAAGCTCTTTTGTGACACTTTCCATTAAACGGGTATTATCAAGACAGAGTAAAATTGCCTCTCTAAGATAATGATAACCTTTGATATGTGCCGGCACTCCCAACTGATGGATAAGCTCTGTTACAATGACTTCCATATCAGGCTGTCCCGTACTCAATTCCATTGCACGCTCTTTATTGGTTTTCATAAGCTCTTTTGAGATTTTCACGAGTGTCATAGGGTCAAAAGGTTTAAGGAGAAAATATGCCGCACCGTTTGAAAGTAACTGCCTTTCGAGTGTCGGGTTTTCATAAGATGTTACTATCAGAAACAAAGGCATAAAGTCTGATGTTTCTTTAAGCACTTTCATAATAGACAAAGCATCAAAATGAGGTAAAAGACTGTCTATTATCACCAAGTCGAAAGGAGATGATTTCAATGTTTCCAATATCACCGAACCGTCTTTCGGACGTGAAGCAACATAAAAACCTGCCTGTCTGAGTAAATCTGCACAGATATTCCCGAATTCTTTACTATCGTCTCCGATAAGTACTCTGATTTTGTTTGTTTGTGTTATTGCGGTTGCCATAATATGTGAACCTCCGATTAAAATACAAAATAACGGGAATACTAAGAATAAGTGCAAATTTTCTGCGTTTCTCAATCCCTTATGTATCTTATCACATTTGTTTTGTTATTTTCAAGAAAATATTCTGTAACCTTTTGTTGATTTTTGCTATATATGTCGAAAAAGATATTACTACACCTCAATATGTAGTTAAAATAGTTTTAATAACGATAATAATCACAATATAGAGGTTAAAATTTTTCTTAAAAACACAGAAAAAATCTAATAAAAACACAATATACAGTAATTAAAGCTAAATACAGTACTATTATTTTTTATTAAATTTATTTTGATTGCTTAAAACAATCAAATTTATGTCAAAATCATAACATATAGTTACAATTCGGTGACAAGAACAAGGTATAAAAAAACGGGAACAAGCTTTCCCAAACTCCGCTGATGGATTTGCTGTAATATTTGCCATTGTAAATAAGACCATTCCCATTTGGACAATATATTATATCACAAAATATTCTTTCATACAACAAATTAATTTAAAAAAATTTAAAAAATCCCATAAAAATATCAGATATTTTGTAAACAAAATATTAACAGCGTTATTTTTTGAAAAAAAGTCAAAAATATATTATGCAAAAGAAAAATATTTAAAATTTATATTGTTAACAAAATATAAACGAAAGGTGAATAAAAAATGCCTGAAAATAATACAGCAAAGAAAGACAAAAGCATTGTAAAAAAAATCATATCCAAAAGTATCGCTTGCACAGCCCTCATTCTCTTTAACCTTTGGGCTTTGGTCGGTTATTATAATATGAGCCTGCCCGATGATTATTACACAAGCAAAAACGGCAATATCTATCTTAATACAGCATTTGAAGTATCCGCAACTCAAGAGGGTGTTGCATTGGTATCAAGCAACAGAGACGAAAAAATAACTCCTACAACCGCAACCCTGAAACTCTTCGGAACAATTCCGATAAAAGAAGTAAATATTACACAAGTTGACAGACCTGTTTTAATCCCCGGCGGTACTCCTTTCGGAATTAAACTCCTTATGGACGGAGTTATGGTTATAGGAATGGGGAATGTTCAAAGCGGTGAATGTCCCGCACAAGATGCAGGTATTCAAAAAGGTGATATTATCCTAACGCTAAATCAAACCCCTGTTGACAGCAACTCCGATATTAAAGAAATAATACAAACCCAAGGGGACAAGCCTATAGTTGTTGACTTAATGCGTGATAATACCCCAAAACAATGTCTGCTTATCTCTTCTTACTCCGAAACAGAAAATTGCTATCAAGCCGGAATGTGGGTGCGTGACAGTTCGGCAGGCATCGGCACGGTAACATTCTACGACCCCTCAACAACAAAATTCGGCGGTTTGGGACATCCTATATGTGACACAGACACAGGTGAAATTGTGCCTATTTCCAGCGGTGAAGTCGTTGACGTTGAAATTACAAATGTAAATAAGGGATTGTCAGGTTCTCCCGGTGAATTATGCGGTATTTTTATAGGTTCAAAACCAGCCGGATATGTAACGGAAAACAATGAATGTGGTATTTTCGGAGAAATGAAAAAACCTCCTTCTGAATTTGCACCCATACCTATGGCTTTCAAGCAAGAGATTAAAGAGGGAAAATGCGAAATTATCTGCACAATTGAAAAAGATAACCCACAAAAATATGATGCTGTAATAGAAAGAGTTGATTATACCGCCGAAGATACTAAAAATATGGTAATTCGTATAACAGACCCGGATTTACTGAATATAACAGGCGGAATAGTTCAAGGTATGAGCGGTTCACCCATTATTCAGAATAATATGATAGTCGGTGCGGTTACTCACGTTTTTGTAAATAACCCTGCAAAAGGCTATGGTATATTTATAGAAAATATGTATAACAAATAATAAAAATAAAACTGCAGATTTTTTATCTGCAGTTTTTACTATAACGTTTTCTTAAAACCATCTTTAGGAATTTTTGTATTTTGAAAGATTTTTCTTATACTGTCTTTATAAACATAAGGATTAGGCATAGCCGGTGAAAAATGTGTCAACCATAACTCTTTAACATCAGCTTTCTTTGCCGCCATTGCCGCATCAATAAAATTACTGTGTCCTTTTTTACGCAAATCCTCAACATTTTCATCATCACCATACATTCCCTCACAAATAAACAAATCGGATTTTTCTGCAAGTTCAATGAGGTTATCATTAGGACGTGTATCTGTTGCATAGGTATAAGTCAAGGGATTTCTTTCACCGTCAGTAACCATATCGGTTGTAAATATTTTACCGTCAAATTCAACATCTTCGCCCCTATGTAAAACTTTCCAATATTGCAAAGGTATATTCAATTCCTTTGCTTTTTCGGGATTAAACACAGGCTTCCTGTTCAGCGTTAAACGATATGCCAAACATTTTTTAGTATGTCGCATAGGAGCGGAAATTATAACAAAATCTTTTTGCCCGGGACTTTCAAAAGAAAAAAATCTATCAGGCGGAAGTTCGTCAATAAAAATCTTAAAAGGCAAATCGTCACAGATACAAGAAAGATTTTTTATAATCTCTTTGCCTCCGGGAGGACAAAAAACATACAAAGGAGACGTTTTCTGAAAATTTTTAAGTGAAAGCATTAACCCCGGGAACCCCGATATATGGTCGGCGTGGAAATGAGTTATGAGCAATGTATTTATACGATTAGTATTTATATCTGCCTGTGCAAGTGCAATTTGTGTGCCCTCACCGCAATCGATTAATATTCCGTTGCCCTGTACTTCACTGTAACAAGTTGTCAACCAACGATTTTTCAAAGGCATCATTCCGCCTGTTCCCGCAAGACAAATATCTATCAACTGTTTCACCTCTAACCATATAGTAAATCTTGTTGACATTAAAATAAATTCAATGTCAACGCTCGCCGGCTACGCCGTCGCACCGCCGATAATCGGCGGTGATAGTCATTCCGTTTTTTTATGAAAAACGGAATGACTATTTTAAACAACCGCAAACTCTTCTTTGAATATTGTTTCTCTTATCGTTGCCTCTCTTGTTGCCGCTTTTTGGTCACGAAGTTCTTTTAACTTCTTCCCGGGCGTGCAACCGAAACGGTCTTTGAATTTAATGGAAAATATACGATAATTTGCAAAACCGTTACGTTGACAAATATCCGTTATATTATAATCCGTTTTAAGCATATCTTGAAAAACGTGTTCAATCCTTATTTCCTGAAGATATTCCATAAACGTCATACCCATATATTTCTTAAAGAAACGTGAAAAATACGAAGAATTAAGGTTCATTTCCTTTGCTACCTGTTGCATAGTGCAATCTTTGGCATAATTCATATTTATATAATTGAGAATTTGTGTTAATCTCTCCATATATTTTTCTGACTTGCCGTATTCCGAACCGCTCATTTTAACAGAATATTCCGTCAACAAGGTATAAAGCAATTTAAACAGCAACGCATAGAAATTAAGCAGATAACCGTCTTTTTTTGTTTCATAGGTTTCTGCAAGTTCCGCAAGAATATCTTTTACTTTTTTAGAATTAGGATTTTTACAATCACAGTCTATCCTTATTTTTGAAATATCGGGAATATACTTAAGTAGAAAATCAAAAGGAATTTGCAAAAGCATAAAACCCTTGCCCTTGAACGTTTCAGTTGAATGTATCTCCATTGGATTAATGATTACAAAATCTCCCCGATTGATAATTTCGGGATTATCGCCGATAGCAACCTGCATATTATCTTTTAATATGTAGATTATTTCCAAGTGTTCGTGCCAATGTTTCGCACAGGATATACCCTCATTGCCATATTCTATATTTACAAGCATATCCAAACCATAACTGTTTTTTACCAATTCGTGTTTATACATAATATCACCTACTACACTATATAATTCTTTTTATATGCGTCCCCGCGGTTTTCAATTTTTGTCACAATAACAATATCATTTTCAATATAATAAAAAACTCTGACTTTACCTATCCTCAAACGATAATTATCACGACCTGTCAACTTTTTTATATCTCCGTTCGGAATGTCCAATATTTTGGAAATAATATGTCTTGCGGTATTATCATTCTGTTTATCAAGGAATTGTTGAGGTTTCTTTTCCAGTCTATAATTCACTCACATTCCAACCCCTCTTTTGACAATATTCCTCAATTGAAACACTTTCTCCGTCATTTTCAACTTCTTTTTCCGTATCCTCTTCATATTTCAAATCATAAATATCGTCAAGAATATCCAAAAGTTGCTCTGTCACCTCCTCATATTGACTGTCAGACAGCATATCACGAGTAGCGTAATAGAAAAATTTACTTGCTGTTTCAATATATTTCTGTTTATAAGGGTTTAATTGTAAAACATAATCCTTATAAATATCCTCTTCATTATTTTTTTCAACAACCTCAATCTTCCTAACCGAATTATCCATAAATACACCACCTTTATATTTTTTACTTAAATATCAAATCTCGCTAATGAAATGTGGTATTATTATAACATAAAAGTCAAAAAAGTCTATTAATAAATTGTTAATTTTTCTTGTTAAATTTTATTCCAATTATACTCATAGTATTATTTTAATTTTTTTGTGCAATTTGCACAAAAAAAAAAAAAAAAATCGGTTAAAAATTTGTGTGAACAATTTGTTAATTTTATATATTTTGTTGATATTTTATAATATTTGTGTTATAATAACCGTACTCAAAAAAGTTGGTAGGATACGCTTTTTAGGTTTATTGCCTTTAAATTTACTGCCGACAAGAAGATAAAATGCTTTTATCAAAGGAGATAAGAATATGAAAAATCTGAAAATCGGCGTTAAGTTGTTTGTAA
>JAISIJ010000119.1 GCA_031262245.1 Oscillospiraceae bacterium
AATAAGTTTCATAAATCTGTCAACTTCGTCAATATTATAGCCAATACCGCCACGTTGAAACTTTTTTTCTCTGATGTCGTTTGCTTTCATAATCTAAGCGGATTCTACTTTAAGTAAAAAAATCCGCCTTCACCTCCATTAAATTTTCTGTAAATATTTGCTTTTTTATTTGCGGAAAAAATCACGTCTGGGCAAATTAAACGTATCGGTTGTATTGGTAAAATCTCTTGCCTCAATTACATTATAAACTTCAGGAGCTACAAAAAAAATCTTTTCATTTGAAACTCTCGTAGCTTTATATTTATGACTGTGCAAATCCGCAACTGTATTTAAAGCTTTATAAGAATTATCAATTTTTTTCAATTCTTCTTTTGACATTTGGCTTGAATCATACAGGAACAAAGCATTATGTTCTATACATTTGTTCATATAGTCACAAATTTTACTGATACTTTCAGAACGGAAGTACCGCAACTGTATTAACTTGGGGTTTACAGAATCACTTACTTGGGAACATTTTGAAATAGGCTGTACTTCAACAACGTCTAACGGATAAAACAAATAAGTGTTATTTTCAGGAAAGATTTCTTTGCTTTTATATTTTACACTCGGAGAAGCTTTAATAATATTAAAGATATAGTGAAGTATATTAGAGGCAAGTTCTGTGTCAACATCTCCCATATTCAGTTGTAAAATATCTCTGTTTCGGATAGTTTTATTAATAATTTCTTGTGCTTGCTCAAGGTTTGTAGGACGTAAAAATTGAATTTGGGGAAATACAT
The DNA here is from genome assembly GCA_031262245.1 of Oscillospiraceae bacterium. Taxonomy (GTDB): domain Bacteria; phylum Bacillota; class Clostridia; order Oscillospirales; family Ruminococcaceae; genus BNZF01. Next base: position 783 of record JAISIJ010000119.1, read on the forward strand.
CAATAAATTTGGGGTTTGGGGTAATTTCAATTTTCGGAGTGCCTTTAGCAGGTCTTTTATAAGAGCTTATATTTTCAGAGGTCGATTGTACATCCGGATTATTGAAAGAATTTTTTTCGGTTTCCTCTGTTTCGGTAATTTTTTTAATCGGTATTTTTGTGTCTGTTTTTTCGGAAAATGAAGAGTTACTCTGTGATTTTTTCGGCATTGTGAACCATCTCCAAAACTTCTTTCCGATAGTGCTGAAAAAAAGTAATATGCCGTCCAGAGCATATTTAAGAAAAGAGAGAACGGTTGTTCCGATTTCCTTTGTAACATCTTGTTTTTCTGCAGCAGCTACTTCTGTGGTGTTAGTTGTATTTTCGTTTGCCATAGATTTTTTCCTCCCCAAAGATACATATATTTTTTAATGTGCGGGTCTTTCGCCGAATATTGCAGAACCTAAACGAACAACAGTCGAACCGTATTTTATTGCAGTAAGATAGGAGTCGCTGAGTCCTGCAGAGATAATTTCTAAATTATATTTTTGTTTATATTTCTCAAAAAGTTCTTGCCCTTTAGGTAAATAAATATCTTCTTCACCGAAAGGCGGCATAAACATAAGTCCTTTAATTCTGACATTTTCAAGTTGCTCGTCAAATAATGTTTGTAAATCGTTAACGCCTATACCTGTTTTTGAAAGTTCTTCGGCAATATTCACTTCAATTAAAACATCTTGAATATGATTTAAATTTTTTGCTTGTTTATCAATAAGTTTAAGAATTTTAAGACTGTCAACAGATTGGATACATCGAATATGCTTATTTACAACATAATTTACTTTATTACTCTGTAAATGCCCTATTATATCTATTTTCAAGTTTTCGGGATAATCTGATTTTTTTGACAGATAATGATTTACATAATTTTCTCCTACAGCAGTTAATCCGCAAGAAAAAGCCTCTTTGATTTTATCAATATCAACAAATTTTGTTGCACCGAGAATTTCCGGTTTCTTCAGATTATTTTTATAACAAAAATCGTCTATCTTATAATTAATTTCTTTAAGATTTTCTGAAATAATAATTGTATAACACCGCCCTAATAATGATATACAGAAAGTTATCCCCTACCCTACCCTCACATCTTTACGCTGCATCATCATAACCTTTGCCGTAAATAATGACACGAGAGTGAGGAGAAAGCCCTGATACTTGACTTTCAGCATTTATGATAAGATAGTCCAAATCGTCATTACCGTATCCGAAAAGTATAGGCTCTTTAAGTTTGTTCAATTCATCGGAAATTTGAGCAAGGCGATCTTTTTCTTCTTGGGTTTTGACTGATTTTTCATTAAGCATTATTTGTTCTTCTTGGAGTTCTTTGGTGGTTTGAAGTTCTTCGGAAGAACAAACAATTTTTCGATAACTATTGGATTCTCCTATTTTAACCCAAACACCTTTATACTCAACTTCTTCACCGTTTTTTGTGTAACCTCTCGGGCGTACAGCATCTTTCGGTACTTTAAGTCCTGTGTAGGTAGGTCCGATTATCTTAGCAAGATAAGACCTTTGAGAAGAAAAATTTGAGATTTTTTCGTCAGAACCGAAAACAAGAACAGCTTGATTGTTATAGAATTGTATACTCTCAATAACAGCACTTATCTGTTCGGTATTAATTTGCAATGTAACTTTTTCGTTTTCTTTAATATCAAAGTTACCGTTGAGCTTTTCAGACGGCACACAAGTCAGTATTTTATAGCGATAATCGGTAATAACTTTACCGACATAACTGTCAGATTGAATAGTGGATTTACCTGTGTCAAAGAGGTCAATTAATTGGGAAGTATCGGCGGTTTTAAGCTTTTCTGCATTAAGTAACGACTCCAAACCGTCTGTTTTACTGCAAAAATACCCGGCATTTTCAATAGGTGCATATACATTTTCGGGTGTTGAAACTGCAACACCGGCTAATTCGGAATTATATTGTCTTGCTATCAAATCAAATGTATTATCTCCGCTTAATATAAAAGATTTAACATTAAGAGATTTTGTAAGCTCGTCCTCAACACTTGTAATATTTTCAAAATCTTTATCTGCAATCATTGAGATTAAACGTTGATAATCTTTTGAGATAGTTGCAGAAAGATTGGAGAAATTAGCTTGTTCTTTAGTTGCTCTGTCAAAGGTAAGTTCGGCGATTTTATTCTGCAATTCCGTTCGGGTAACAGCATTATTAAAATCATACTTACTGCCGTAATTTACTGCTATAACAGGTTGAACGGGTTCTTGTGTAAATCCCGCAGTATCTTTGCCTATTTTAGTACCGTCGGTAAAGAGATAAGACATATAATCATTCTTATTAAAGGATAAAATCTGTTCTTCTCTTACTATAACCGCCGTAAAATCAAGCACATCTGTGTAAGTTATATATTCTGCTTTAACTGTTTCGTACGTTTCATTTTTACTTGAAAGGAAATTAACAACAGAAACAATTACGATAACCAAAAACGCTATTACTACATAAGAAAAAAAAAGGTAATTATGAGCGATATACGTTTTAACTATTTTGAAACCACTTTTTGCATCCATTTTTTTCTTCACACCATATATCGTGTTTTATTTTTTATATAATGTGTTCCTTTTTTTTATTTTAATGTTTACTCAACTTTTTGTAAACTCTTTGTAACTTTCACCTTTGAGTGTTACAAAATTACTGAAGAAACGTTAAAATAAGTAAAAAAAGTTTTAATAAAATATAACTTATTGTGACACAATTCGATTAAAAAGTCAAACAATTTTATAAAAAATGTCCTTTATTCATAAAAATTCTACAAATTATATAATAATTGTCCATAATATTTGTTTGTTTTTTCTGAACCAAGTTATTTGCCTTTTTGCATAATTTCTTGTTGCTTTTTTTACATTTTCAACACAATCTTCTAAAGAAACAGCGTTTTCTATATAAGGAATAAGCTCTTTATACCCTATTGCAGCAGAACTTGTAAGCGAGTTACCGTATTTTTTATAAGCCTCTTGAACTTCTTTTAACAAACCTGTTTCCAACATCTTGTCCACTCGCAGATTAATTCTATTATAGAGTGTTTCTCTGTTTGAAAATGTCAATCCAACGTAAGTCACATCATATTTTTTTTCGGCACTTCTGCTTATTTCGTTTAATTCCGTGAAAGTTTTACCTGTTAAAATATAAACTTCCAAAGCTCTGCAAATTCTTTTGTGATTATTAGGGTGAATTTTTTCACAGGCTAAAGGGTCAATTTTTTGTAAACGATTATACAGTTCTTCTTTATCTGTATTTTCAAGCTCTTTTCTTAATATTTCATCAGTAGGCAACGTTTGCAACTCTATATTATTTAAAAGTGTATCAATATAAAGTCCTGTTCCTCCGCAAATAATGGGAATTTTACCTCGTTGTGAAATATCTTCTATAATAGGTTTTGCCAAATTAACATATTCATAAACACTGAAATTCTGTTCTCTGGGGATAACATTTATTAAATGGTGTTTAATTGCATACAATTCCTCTTGTGATGGTTTTGCAGTTGCAATATCAAGACCTTCATAAACTTGTTGGCTGTCAGCATTGATAATCTCACCGCCGTGTTTTTGTGCATATTCAATAGCATAAGCAGTTTTACCGCTTGCTGTTGCTCCTACAATC
>JAISIJ010000168.1 GCA_031262245.1 Oscillospiraceae bacterium
GTTCTATTTTGGTCGAAGATTTGACTGTACCTTTTGCAATTTCTAACTTCAAAAGGCATAGAGTATTCCTCTGTAATTTCTAAATTCAAGAGGCAAAAAATGTTCCTTTGCAACTTCTAAATTCAAGAGGTAAAATGTTCCTCTGCAATTTAAAAATGTGAACGGCATACAGTTTGAATTTGAATAACAATAGCAAATCCAATATAAGTTTCCCATTTGTCGGCTGTTTTTCGATACTCTAAAAAGAAATAAAAAAGCAAATTCGACAACAGGGTTAATTTTCCTCTACCAATATATGCGAAGATGGTGGGGAATATGAAAATGGGAGAATATGTGGCGAGATAAATAAAGAACAATAACAACCACTACACCAATATTTATGCAGATAAGCAGATAAACAGATAAATTCTTTTACTACATCAAGAATATAATAACAAAAAATTTACTTGACTTTGTCGAAAATTTATGTTATAATTTATATGTTAGGATTTTACATAAAATGAGATTGAAATTGATGTTATCATCTTTTCACCTTTCAATTTTTTCACGGGAGGAAATAAAAATGTTGTTTTCAAATAGGTATTCGGAATTAATAAAAAATGATGAGAATTTTTTAGGTATGATTTCTGAAAATTCAAAAAAGCGAATTATTAAAGTTATGGAAGAGTTTGATCAACCGAATATAGTGGCTACATACAGATACGACAATTTCACAATTACTACTACTGCTATTAATCTGGCATGTTTAGAATTAAATCAGCAATTTGAGAACAATATAATTGAACCCGATGCATACGAAAATTATTTTATTCCCGAAGATATAGATTCCCTAAATTTGTTTAATTTAATAGAAATTCATTGTAGTCAGTTAAGTTTTTCTGAAAAAATAGAGTTTCAAAAAGAGTTGAATAACGTATTTAATGGCGAAAAAATGCCTTGGTTAATGTGTGACGGAGAATTAATTAAACTCGATGGCAGTTTGTTTGAAGCAAACTTAAAAGCAAAACTGCTCAATAAATTCGGCGAGTTAAAAGCCAAGGAAACGATTTTTCAATCGGCATTTGAAGAATTCAAAAGTGCTTGCGAAAGTTATGAAAAAGATGACTTTAAAAATGCAATTTTAAATGCTGAATTAAGTTATGAAAGCGTATTGAAAATCGCAACTAACAAAAACCAAGGAACAGCCAAAATACTGACTGAATCTTTTGCTAATTCAATTAAAATGATAGGCGAAATGAAACCGCAAGGATTTAATAATGGCGTGCTTAGTGCATTGCCGTATATTCGCAATAATGTTCCTGTTGCACACGGTGCTGGAGCAACTACGGTTGAAATTACTGCCGAAATTGCTAATCTCGCAATAAATTTATCATCCGCATTAAATACTTTTGTAGTCGAAACATACATAAAAAACAAACGTGAAGAAAATAACTCACAAGAAATTGATTACGAAGAATCACAATTTAATTAATTAAAGAAATATTAAGTTTAATAACACCATATTTAACAAAAATAAGATTATCTATTATGCAGATTAAAAATACAAAAAACAGACTTTATTTTTGGTACATTATGTCCGATATTGTCCGTAAATATAGTAACACAAGAAGTTGTACATATAAGCTATATTCTAAAAAACAAAGTGATATTGATAAAATTAACAATAATGTAATTGAACAATTTTTAAAAAATGTTAATGATAATTATGTTAAATTTTGTGTAAACTGTGACAATTTTATTCTGAAAAAAGGGGACGCCTTAAATTTAATTAAAGAAAATGTTGATGATGAATTTGACATTTGTATAACTTCACCGCCATACGGCGATAATGCAACAACTGTTACCTATGGACAATTTTCAATACTTCCTTTAATTTGGATTGACAAAAACGATTTAAAATTAGAGGGTTGGGAATATAATAATTATTCTATAATTGATTCAAAAAGTTTAGGCGGTTGTATGAGTAATATTAATAATGAATCAGATATAAAAGATATTGAAGAATTATTAAATGAAATTTCTCCTCATTTATGCAAAAAGATTAATAAATTTTTTAAAGAATATTTTTATTTTTTAGATGAAGCAAGTAGAGTAACAAAAAAGTATATAGTTATGACCTTAGGAAATAGAATAGTAGCTGGAAAACGAATTGAACTAACTGATATAACAATCAATAAATTGAATAAAAATGGATTTTCTTTGGTAGGAAAACTTGAAAGAGAAATTTATTGCAAGCGGACTCCAAAAATATTATCATATAAGGATGGAATTGCGATAAATTCTATGAATATGGAATATGTTATAATAATGGAAAAGAATAAAAATATTTTTAATTGAAATTCTAATATAACTTCTCGTCAAAATCACCAAAAAACTCTTATACATTTTTGTGCTGATATACAAATTTTTGTTAAAGTTTTGTAAAAAATGCCGGAATATGTTATAATAATGGAAAAAATGCGAAGCAAACTGATGGATATGAAATTTTGGAAAATTGAAAATAACATCTTGAAATTTCAATGTGCTTATT
>JAISIJ010000343.1 GCA_031262245.1 Oscillospiraceae bacterium
TTCTTTTGTTTTAAAAGCATTACCGAACGGGTATATGTTTGCACCGAGCCGAGATATGAGTGAGGAACGCAGATTGTTATTTGCGACGGAGGTGGTGAGGGATTGTGCGGTGGCATTGAATAGGTATACTCTTGATGCACGGTTACGGCAGAAGATAGATACAGAAATGGGCTATGTATTGGAGGCTTTTTGTAATTGTTATGATACGAGAGAGTAATACAGTAATAAAAATAGGAGGTGAATTTTATGGCATTAAGAACACTTTCAGATGTGAAGATTTTAGCAGGTAATTGTGTTAATCATCCCGGCGATTTTACCGAATGGAAATCAAAGATTTTAGGTTACTATATTGTTGCAAAAGCGATGGGTTGTAAGGATACAAAGTGGTTTACGGAAATTGAGAAACATTCGGGGTTTATGCAGGAGAGCGTGAAAAGCGAATTCTGTGTGTTTTGCAAGAAAATGTTTAAGCTTTTCTCAAAAATTATGAATTGTGAAAAGGATGAATTTTATCCTAAATTCTATAAAGAAATTTACGGTAAGTATGTAGAGAAACAGGGTATTTCCTTTGATTCTTTTATTTTGAGAGCATTGCCGAATGGATATATTTTTTCATCCAGCCGGGATATGCCCGAAGCAGGCAGATTATTGTTTGTGGCAGGGGTTATAAAAGATTGTGGGGTAGCTATAAACAGGTATATTGCTGATACGCTCCTCAGGGAAAAAATAAATATCCAAATGGGTTATATTTTGGATGCTTTTTGTAATTGTTGCGATAAGAGGAATTAATCCTTGACAGAACTCGATTTTGTGGTAAAATAAAAGTATTAAATTTAAGGGAGCATAGTATGCCGAGGAAGAAAAAGAGCGAACAGTTGACACTTGATGCGATGTGTTTTTCTGATGAGCAGCAAGGGGTTTTGGATGCTGTAAGCGAGGGTAGAAATGTTTTAGTGGATGCCTGTATCGGTTCTGGAAAAACAACGGTTTTGCAGGAAATTTTCAAGAGCGATGTGACTAAAAATGTGTTGTATCTGACTTTTAATAAGCTGTTAAAAAACGAAGCTAAAAAGAGATTAGGTACTCGTAAAGGCAGTACCGTGACAAATTATCACGGTTTCGTTTATCCATATTTGATACGGGCAAATATTAAATCCGATATTGAAAATTGCTTGACAGATTTTGTTTCGGCATATGAAGAGGGCAAGATTTATTTGCCTAATTGGGATATTTTGTTGATTGATGAGTATCAAGATATAAATGAAAATTCCGCAAAGGTTATTGAGTGCGTTAAGAAAACAAATCCCAGTATACAAATAGTAATTGTTGGGGATATGGCACAGAAAATTTACGATGCGACTACTCTTGACGTGAGCGGTTGGGTTGATAAATTTTTGGACGAATATACATTTTTACAGTTAAGTAATTGTTTCAGATTATCGGCAGACCACGCAGGAATGTTGGGTAGAATTTGGGGTAAAGAGATTAACGGCAAAAATAGCGAATGTATTGTAAAAACCGTTAGTATGGATGAGGCTCTGGAAATTGCAAGCGAATTAAAGCCGGTGCAATTGTTATGTTTGGGTATGCGGGGTGGCGAGCTTGCAACATTTCAAAACTTGTTGGAGAGTGAATATCCCGAAATTTACAATAAGAAAACGCTGTATTCAAGTATTCGTGATGAGGAGCAAAGTCCGGGGGATAACTCGGCAAAAGCGGCGATTTTTACTACATACGACAGTTCCAAAGGTATGGAACGAGATGTGTGTATGGTGTTTAATTTTACGGCAAACTATTGGGGTATTCGCACGGAGCGAGCAGGGGTTAGCTATGAGATAATGCGAAATATCTTCTGTGTTGCGGCAAGTAGGGGTAAAAAGGCGGTTTATTTTGTGGATAGTGGGCAAATGCTGAATGAAGAAATTCTTTCAACTCCTACCGAAATTTTCCTTAGCCGAAATAATGAATACATTGACGGAATGTTCGATTTTAAGTTTAAGGAGCAGGTTGATAAATGCTTTAAAATGCTTGAAATTGAGGAATTAGAGGTAAGCAACCGCAGTTTAATCGAGGTTACGAAAAAGGATTGTTTGATAGATTTAACGCCTTGTATTGGGTATTATCAGTTGATTTCTTACTTTGTAAATTTCAGTGCAAAAACAGAATGGGAATCTTTGCAGAAAAACTTGATAATTGACAAATTGAGTAAAGATTTCAAGGGGTTAAAAACTGCAAAGCAGTATGTTTTGGCATTGACGGCGGCGAGATTATCACAAATGCGATATGTTAAACAGGTTTCCGTTGATTTTATGAATGAGGAAGCCGAGGCAAAATTACACGGAAGATTTGGAGAATTATTTACGCCTGATGAAACGGTTCAAGTTAAGTGTGAGTTGAAATGCGGCACTTTTACCGCAACAGGTTTGGCTGACGTTGTAAAAGATAATGTTGCGTATCAACTTGTTTTTGCGGACAGTTTGAATAATACGCAATGTTTGATAACGGCTTGCTATGCGTTGGGTTTGGGTTGTGATTATGGGGTTTTGTGGAACTTGAAAGATAATAAGCGGTTGAAAATAAGCGTAAAAAACAGCGAAGATTTTCTGAAACAGGTTGAGAAAACGGTTTGTAAGGTTAGAGATGAGAAAATTCTTGCAAGTTTGGCGTGAGTGTGTTATAATTAAATAAAACTTATGATAGGTGCGTAAATGAAAGATATATCTCTATTTGATATTGAAATGAATAAAAAGCTGAGAAATATTCTGGTTTCAAATAATATTAAAACATTGCTCACTTTGAAAAGTTATTCAAAAGAGGGTTTATTAACTCTGCACGGAATAGGCGAAAATTATATAAATGAGATTGAATTGCTGTTAAATAATTATGGATTAAAATTAAATTCGCAAGGAAAAAATTTAACACAGAGAAAAATAAAAAACAAAGCGTTTATTGAAACGCCTATAACTGTAAATAAAACATCAAAAGTAGCACATTACACAATAATGTACAAGGAAAAAGAAGTTTTAAGTTTAGATATAAGCACAGGTTCTGTTGTAATAAAATCAAAAAAATACCTACCGTTCAGGTTCAGGGGTAGTGAGAAAATCCGTGCTGATGAGGTAATTCTGTGGATTAGTGATAGAGTTAATAATATCAGCAGGCAGTATATGAACACCGTGTATATTGCTCGAAAAGTTGGGCGTGACAGAGATGCCGTGCTGCGGGACAGTTGCGGATTATCATTTACGGATAATTTTTGGATAAAGGTAAATGATGTTAAAACTACTTGGAGTGAATTAAAGGAAAAACGTGATATTAGCGTGAATTTATCTAAAATTGCGTTGACAGGAAAAATAAAGAACGTAACGGATATTTTGGAGGGTTTTTCCTCGCTGTTTGCAACAAAGGGATATTTTCCGAAGGCGGTTGTGGGCGGATATTTGGTAAAATTGAAAACAGATGCGATTTTTGATTATGTTGCGTTTCTGGTAGCAAAGCAAATTGGGGTAAATTGTGCCGAAAGTTTTGTTGACGGTAACGTGGTGAAGATTAAGATTTTTACCGATGAGAATATTTCTTTAGTACACGCAAGTGAGCTGAAACTTTATTTGAAATCCGATTTGTTGTATAACGGTTTGCTAAGTTACAAGGGTAAAAATCGAGATAAATTGATAAGAAATATGCAGAGAGCGTTCATTTTCAATTATATAATCGGCAATCCTGATTTTCACGAGGATAATTATGGGGTTTTATATAATTCTGAAACTTTTGAATTGATAGATATTGCACCTTGTTTCGACCATAATGTAGCTTTTGCGGAGAATTTTGACGGTATTACAAGAATGGGCAATCACGGTGACTTTCTGAATTTGGAAGAATTGGCGGAGCGTTTTTCAGCTAATCATAAGGATATTGCGGAAAAACTTAAATGTGTTGATTTGAGCGAGATTGGGAAATATTTAAACGCAGAGCGTAAAAAGGAATTGCAAAATAGAATTAGTAATGTAATTAAATGGGCGAATAATTAAGTAGAAAAGATAGCAAACAGCTATCTTTTTTTGTTTAGACAGCAGTATTATGTGTAATTAACGCATATATTAGAGTAAGCTGAGTAACGTTCGGTTATATCATTGTATTACAGGGGGATAAAATGAATTTTAAAGAAGAAATAGAAGAAATATTAGAAGAAATTCCAAAAGAACTTTTACAAGGCGAAATATTTATACAGATTGAGAGAATAGAATCACATATAGGGGATATTCTTGAAGAAAAAATACAGTACGATTATTTAAAAAACTGTATTGATAAGTTTGATTTTGATTATGA
>JAISIJ010000368.1 GCA_031262245.1 Oscillospiraceae bacterium
ATATTTTTTATCGCCGATATTGTAAAAATTCCACCCGTAATTGCCGCTAATCCAACAATATTCGCCGTTCAAATATATAACCCTGTTTATCAAATACTCCATTTCCTCAACGGATAAAATATAATTTTTATCCGTAAAATCCACAGAATTTGCCACATTCAACGGGGCATCCGTTATTTTTATCCAAGTTTGCTTGCCACTTATCATAAATTCCCGTATCGCTTCATACAAATCTTCCTTTAATTCAGGCTCAGATTCAGTCGGCATTTCCCTATAAATCACCTGAATTTCCTTTATTATTTCGCCACTTTTCACAAAATAACAATTATCCGCCACAACTGTCGAACAATCCCCATTTTCGGCAATTACTTTCTTCATAACCGCCAATAATTTCTCCTTATCTAAGCCGTATTCTTTAACATTTATCTCTTCTTTATGCTCCGAAAACGCTTTATGTAGATAATTATATAAATCCTCGTTCGCATATTTTTCCGAAATAACCCCCTCAAAATCTGCCTTTTCAACCTGATTTCCGTCATTTAACGTATAAATAACCTCACCATTAATAACCTCCGCAACTACCATTGGCTGTTGTTCCTCTGAAAAATTTTCCTCCGCAAAAACCCCTAAACTGCTACCCAAAAGCATTAACCCCAACAAAACCGCAAAAAATCTTTTTACCATTCTCCAATTACTCCTTTAAAATTTTAATTTTATAAAAAAGTCTGCACAAATAAAAAAGCACACCGATTTTCGATGTGCCTATTTATCAAAATAATCTAATCCCCAAAAAATTCACCGCATTTTGCAAATTCTGCGAATGATACCCCTGAATAGGTGTAGTTGCAAACGCAGTCTGCCTTAATCCGCCCAAATCACCGTTCAAATTCATACCTTTATATGCGTTTGCAATCTGCTCAATTTCCTCATTACTGCACCATTTTTCCAGCAAATTATCAAAATATTCAAATGTTCCCTCAACACCGTACCTGAAAGCGTTTTGAATATCAACATTGCTTACCCAACAATTCCTTATGTGAAAGTAAGTAATGTTCGCCGTCTTTTCCTAAATAGATAACCCTCAAATTTTCGCCGATAAACACAATATCTCGTATCTGCGGTCTTCTTGATACCTGCATATTGGCAACTGCCGCATACACAGGCGTAAAACCGCATTCCTCATTGTTTATATACCGAATTTCCAACCGCTCAAGCACACGATTCTTTTCTTCCACCTCTTTTGCCTCAAATTCCCACCAATACGCTTTAAACGCCTCATCAGGCATAATTTCTTTCGGAAAATCTTTTAAAATTACGTTCATAACTTATACCTCTTTTTAATTAAAAATTTATCTGTCAGGGTGTAGCAAATTCAGCCACCCATACAACATTTCACCTGTAAAATCATATTCATTATCTACAATTTTGCCGTTATTAGTGAACAAAACAGGAGTGTGCATATCCTCAGGCATTTGCAAACAATGATTTATCAACAGTAAAATATCCTTTTTCTCGGATATTTTCAGTAACCATGGCAAACAATTATCGCCCATAACATCGCTACCGAATTTACATTCTTCCTCAGGCAACATATTCGCCGCTAACAAAATTTTGATACCCCCTGCCAGCTTTTCGGGCGAAATAACCCCTAAAAAAGGATGTTGTACTGCACCATTACCCAAAACCTCTGCGTTATCAATATCCTTGATTATCTGCCGTGAAATAGGATTAGTTAGCCATTCCGAAGTGTACATTCCGTCAAAACCTTGGCTTCCTGAACGGATATAATCAATGCTACCATCAAATGTTATTTTCAGCATTTTTTACCCCCATTGCTCGCAAATGAACTGCCGAATTTTCAAGGCACATATCGCAAATTTCCGTTTCTTCTTTATTCAAACCGTTTAAAGGTGCACGAGAAAATATAATAAAATAACAATTCAATTCAGTCAGCAATCGGCATAACAAGGGATAAAATTTCGGCGGTAACAATAACATAAATTCTTCCTCAATTACATAAACAACATTTTCCTCTATCAAGTTTTTAAACATCTCAAATGTTAAATCAGGCAATGAAGCCAAAAATGTAAACTCAATCACCGTAAAAGGAAAAGTTTTAATGTTACAAGTATTAACCCGTTTCGCACAATCATAAAAAGTCGTATTAATCGTAGAAGTGCTCTCGTTTAAAATTGTATATTTATGTTTTAAATCAAAATCATAACTCACAACCCCATTCCTTGTTGTTAAATGTAACTTAATCAAAGCCCCTCCTAATCCTGTATTACCGTTGATATGATTACCATTACCTTTTGAAAACTCATTTTCGCCGTGATTAACTCGAAAATGTTTTTCATAACCAAAGTCAACTAGCCCATTATAACCTCGCCAATTATCGCTGTAAATTACACTTTTGATGTCGGCTCTTCCCCTAATTATGGCGGATAAAGTGGCACTTTTGCAATCCGGAACTACCTCGGTATAAACTTTTCCACCTCGTTTGTAAAGTCCGAAAACGATAGTTTTTGTACCTG
>JAISIJ010000447.1 GCA_031262245.1 Oscillospiraceae bacterium
CAACTATAGGAATAATTACAAATGCAAGACCTAATGCAATGAGGAGGTTTTTTCCGCTTAAAGCAACTAATCCGAAAACATCATTAACTTTTGGAATAAAGACAACTGCAAAAGTTAAAGCGGCGGATAATAACATTGCAGCCCAAATAAGCGGATTTTTACCTTTAATTGCAAAAATGGATTTTCTTCTTGAACGCATATTAAGACTGTGGAAAACTTCACACATTGAAAGAGTTACAAAAGCCATTGTCATAGCAATCTCGTGATTTTCTTTGTTGCCGAATAAATAAGCGGAGAATGTTAATATTGCAATAACAAGACCTTGCCAGAAAACATCAAAACCTAAGCCTTGGGAGAATATACCTTCTGATGGCTTTCGAGGTGCTTTTTTCATAATATCATTTTCGGCAGGTTCATTACCCAATGCCATTGCAGGGAAAGTGTCTGTCATAAGATTTATCCAAAGAAGGTGTATGGGTTTAAATATTACAAACCCCGAGAGAGTTGCAAAAAGGATTGCAAAGACTTCGGCTAAGTTGGAACTCAAAAGGAATTGTACTGCTTTACGGATATTTTCGTAAATACGTCTGCCCTCACCTACTGCAGTAACTATTGTCGCAAAATTATCGTCTGCAAGTACCATATCTGCGGCACTTTTTGTAACGTCCGTACCTGTTATACCCATTCCTATGCCGATATCCGCAGCTTTTATTGAGGGTGCATCATTTACACCGTCACCTGTCATAGCGGTAATTTTGCCTTGCTTTTTCCAAGCATTAACGATACGGATTTTGTTTTCGGGGCTTACTCTTGCATAAACGCTGTATTTTGTCACATCATATTCGCTGTCGGGGATTTTATCCAATTGTGCCCCTGTAATACTCTCGTCTGCATTTTGAATTAAGCCTAATTCCTTACCTATTGCAACAGCGGTATCTTTATGGTCGCCTGTAATCATTACGGGTTTAATGCCGGCTGTCAGACATTCACTTACCGCAACTTTAACTTCGGGGCGGATAGGGTCAATCATACCTGTTAATCCGACAAAAATAAGATTATCTTCTTCTAATTTTTCGGTTTCTTTGTATGCTCCGGCTATAACTCTCAATGCTTTGTCTGCAAAGGATTTATTTTGTATTAATATCTCGTTTTTATCTTCTTGTGTCATAGGTGTGATATTGCCGGATTTTATAATATGTGTGCAACGTTCCAAAACTTGGTCGGGAGCACCTTTTGTATATTGAAAACTTTTGTTGCCCTCTTTATTGAGTGTAGACATCATTTTCCTGTCGCTGTCAAAGGGGATTTCGTCTGTTCTGGTAATATCTGCAGTATCTTTACCGAAAATTTTTAAAGCAATTTCAGTAGGGTCGCCGACAGGTGCTTCACCTTTTATTTGTGAGTCATTACAGAGAAACATAATTTTTTTCAATAATTCTGTTTCGCCTGTATGCTCTGTAACAGTCATTTTGTTTTGGGTAAGAGTTCCTGTTTTATCACTGCATATAACTTGAGTGCAACCTAAGGTTTCAACAGCTGTAAGTTTACGGATTATAGCACGTTTTGCACTCATTCTTTTAACACCCAAACTCAACAGAACAGTAACCACAACCACTAAACCCTCGGGGATAGCCGCAACGGCAAGACTGATTGCGGTAAGAAAGCTGTCAAATATTTGGTCTTTGCCGAAACGTAAAACGCCCACACCGAATACTATTGCACATATTATTAAAACACCTATAGAAAGGGTTTTGGATAATTTTGAAAGAGCTTTTTGAAGAGGTGTTTTCTCCTCTTCGGTGGAATTTAAAGCATTTGCAATTTTGCCCATTTCTGTATTTTCTGCTGTTCCTACAACAACACCTACACCTCGTCCGTAAGAAACGGAAGTGCCTGTGAATGCCATATTAACTCTGTCGCCTAAAGGAATATCTTTATCGGCGAGTATGTCGGAGATTTTGTCGGAGGGTACACTCTCTCCTGTTAATACAGCCTCTTCTATTTTCATTGAGGCGGAAGTAATAAGTCTTAAATCTGCCGGAACAGCATCACCTGCATCTAAAATTATAATATCACCCACAACAATTTCAGCAGAGGGAATTGTGATTATTTCCCCATCTCTTTTGACTTTGCTCATTGCGGCAGACATTTTTTTCAGAGCGGCAACAGCCTGTTCTGCTTTACTTTCCTGTACTATACCTAAAATAGCATTAATTACTATAATAGCAAGAATTATTATACAGTCGGCAATTTCTCCGAATACTCCGCTGACAATACCCGCAGCCGCAAGTATTAAAACCATTGGGTCGCTGATTTGTTCCCATATACGTTTAAGTAATGATTTTTGAGCTGTTTCTTTCAGTTCATTTTTGCCGTTTTGCAGAAGTCTTTCAGCGGCGGCAGTTTTGGAAAGACCGTTTTCGCTTGTTTTTAATTCATTCAGAATATCGGATACTTGCTTTGAATAATAATTCATTCTTTTCTCCATTATTTACTATTTGAAATATTAACTAACTATAACCCATTCTCTTTAGGAGAATGGGATTTATAGTTATTATATTAGATAATACTTAAAATATGCTTAAAAATTTATTTATTATCTCTTAAGGTTGATTAATTCTTCTAACATACTGTCAGAAACAGTAATCATACGAGAAGAAGCTTGGAAACCACGTTGTGTTAAAATCATATCGGAGAATTCATTTGAGAGGTCAACGTTGGATGTTTCAAGCGTTGAAGCCGCAATAGAACCTGTACCCGCTGAGCCCGGCATAACAACTTTGGGCTCACCTGAGTTTGCGGATTCTTCAAAGTAAGTGTTACCTACTTGTGTTAAACCGGCAGGGTTAGCAAAAGTAGCAAGGTCAATACGTCCGAATTCCATATAACCCAAAGTAGCGTGTTCACCTGAAAGAACGCCTGTATCGCTGATACCGATTGAGGTTAAGTCAGCGGCAGTTTGAGGACCTCCGTTGGTACCGCCTGTTAATTTAAATGGATTTGCACCGAAACCTAAAGCTCTTGCAGGGTCGCTGGCAACTGCTTTGATAGTGTTTGTGAGAGTATCGCCGTAAACACCGTCTTTATCTAAATCCCAACCTGTAGCACCTGATTGTGAGTTTATAAAATATTTATTCCAATCAACATCACCGCTTTCGGTAACACCGTTTTGCATTTTTGCGAGTTTTGGGAAACCGATTGTAATAGAATCTGCTTGTGAGGGTTCAACATCAAAACCTTCTGTGTTAACATCAAGTTTTAATGTTACAGAACCGCCTGATTCTAATTCCGCTCTTTGTTGTGTTGAAGTATAGAGCCAACCTGTCATTTCTTCGTATGTTGGTGCACCTGTGTCCGCATCTATGCCTGTGGGTACTTGAACTGTAGGACCTGCCGCATCCATAACAAAGTAAGTGAAAGTGAGACCATCATCTTTACCGTCATAAACACCGTCGGCATTAAGGTCTGCTTGACTTAAATTCATAATAACATCGGAAACTTTTCTGTTGAGGTCGGGGTCGAGTAACGTGGATGACCATTCTCTTCCGAAGTCGGAACCTGTGGATTCAATTGAGAAATCTAATTCACCCCAAGCACCGGGGAGAGAAGTTGTTGAGGAATCGAATTTCAAAGTTCTTGCTGCACCCTCTAAGTCGGTAGCTTCACCCGCCTCGTCAAGATATCCATCGTCCTGTCCTGTGGAATTAGGATTTTTTGTAGGTACCATAACACCTAAACCACCGGATGAATATGAATAATCTGTTGAAATAATGTCAGCACCTGTATATTGTGCTTTTTCAAGCGTATTGGGGTCGTCAATTTCGATTTGGAGGTCGCCTAATACGGATTCTCCGCCATAAGCTTCTTTAACCGCATCATTAACAGCTTGTTGGAAATCGTCAAGCCAAGTTGTGGGTAAAACAGGAGGTACAGCAGTAGCGTCACCTTCAGATGCGGAAAATATTTCATTCTCGTTAATTTCAATGAGGAGCGCACCGCTGGAGGCAGTTGCTCTTACTCGATTATTAAGAGGGAGATTATTTGTTGCTCTAAAGTTTATGGTAACATTGGCAAGTTCTGTTTTTTCAGTCGTAGTAATGGTTAAATTTTTATTGTTAGCCGGTTCTGTAGCAGTTGCGGCAGTTGCGGGGGCATTAGGTAAAGTAATGGCAATTCTGTTACTTCCTGCCTCTTGTGTATATGGGTCGCCGGATACACCTAAGACAAAGTTACCGTTTACGTCAACGAGGTTGCCGTCGTTATCAATATCCAACATACCCGCTTTAGTGTAGAAAATATTTCCGTTTTTATCTTGAACTTGCAGATAACCCTCACCTGCAATAGCAATGTCAAGACCGAAACCGGTTGTTGTCATAACGGATTGTGAATGATTTGTATCAATAGAACCTAATTTTGAACCGACACCTACCTGTGTTGCGTTTACACCGCCTTTTGCACCTGTGGGAGCAGAAGCGGCTTTAGCTGTTTGATAATATGTGGAACGGAAAGTAGCACGGCTTGCTTTAAAACCATAAGTGCCGACATTTGCAATGTTATCACCGATAACATCCATTTTTGTTTGTTGAACTTTCATTCCCGCTACACCGGAAAACATAGAACGTACCATATTATTTTTTCTCCTTAAGATTGGGCTAATACCCTTTATTTCGGAGACGGTCGCAGTTTATCTGTCAGTCAAAACTGCATAATTTCCTTTAAGGTCCGATTATTTTTGTACCGTCTGCCGTTTGTTAAATTTTTATTAAGCTATTACCGTGCCGTCGATATTTGTAAAAGAAGAACCTCTTAAATTACCGTTAGCAACAGCAGTAACAACAGTTTTGTTTGGGACATTTACGATATAAGCAGAATTATTTACCAATATTAACGCATCGTTAAGACCTTTATTTGAGGCTGTTTCAACACCTTCTTGAAGTCTTTCCAATTCTTCGTTAACTTCAACACCTCTTGTTGAAATTCTTGCTATAGCGTGTTTGGAAAAATTAAGTCCCGATTTTTCCGATAATTGTGTTTTCAGAATATCGCCGAAAGATTGAGTGCTTGTTGCAGATTTATCTTGCCATTGTGCTCTTTGAGCAGTAGCAGTTGACGGAGCAAGCCCTGTAGTAATCGGTTGTATTCTGTTAATATTTATATCCATTTCAGGCACTCCTTGCTTGGGGTAAAAGTCTTAAAACTTATAAGCTGTGAAATACTCCTTATTTCATTTACCCTTTCTGTTTGTATTACCTTATCCGTTAGGTATTGGGTGTTTCGTTTGCGGGATTATCGGGAGTTGGTTCGGAATTTCCTGTTTCGGCTGTGGGATTATCGGGAGTTGGTTCGGTGTTTCCTGTTTCGGCTGTGGGATTATCAGTATCTCCTGTGTTCCCCGTGTTATCTTCTTCGGGGTACATTTTGTTTATAAGGGATTGTATGATAGAGTTATTTGCACGCATCATATCAAGCATATTATTTGTATTGCTTGTATTGTCCCCCATAACAGCTGATAACATTGCATCAATGGAATTATTATTTGACTGAATAAGTTTTAATATCTCAGCTTTCGTTTCTTCGTCTGCTTTGTCAGTTTCGGTTTTTTCATCAGTTTCAGAAGAAGGAATAGAAATGTTGGTTAAATCTGACATATCAAACTTTTTTTCATTGACAACAAATTTATAGTTTTCGTTGTTGCTGTCCCAAGTAATCTGAGAAACAGTTCCTGTTTCAGTTGTAATTCCGCCACCGACAGAATAGGAAGATACAGTAACTTCTTTACCTAAAAATCCTGTAAGATATTGTGCTTGTAAATATTTAGCAAGGTTTTGTGTTGCAGACATTCCGGCAATCTGTGTCATTTGAGCTAAATACTGTGAATCGTCCGTGGGGTTCATAAAGTCTTGGTTAGTAAGTTGATTTATCATCAAAGAGAATAAGTCTTTAAATCCGACTTCCGATTCTTTTTTATTATCAACAACCATATCATAGACTTTTTCGGTTTTGGATTTTCCTTCGGTTGTTGTGTCGTCTTTGTTTTCTATCATTTTCTGATAGTTTCTTTCGTTAGAGCTTACTGAATTAACACTTGGCATTTTTTCTCCTTTCTACATCATACTGAACCTGCGACCTTGATACCACTTGACGAAATCATTTAAATCTTGATTTTCTTCTTCAGGCTCTTGTCGTAAGTTGTAGTATTGTTGTTTATTACGTTGTTGTGAATCTTTTTGAGGGGTGTTCTGCTGTTCGTTCTTTTGTTGATTTTCGGAATATTGACGTTCGTTGTTGTTTTGCGTTTGAGGTTGTTCAACGGTTTTTATTGCGGCAACGTCTTTTTCCCCACCTACATTAGCGTAAACCCCATCGTGAACTTGAATGTTATCCAATGCCGCTGTTCTGAATGCAATGTCAACCGCTTTTCTTGCCGTTGCCAAAGCTTTAACTTCCGCACCGAACTCTTTGGTAATATCTTGAAGAATATCCAATTGTCTATTGAGATTTTCAACAATTTCGGTTTTGTGAGTAAGCACTGCATCTTTAGCAATATCTTGAAGAGTATTAAGTTGTTTGTTAAGATTTTCAACAGTTTCGGCTTTAGGATTAGCAGCAACATCTTTAACAATATCTTGAAGAGTGTTCAACTGTTTGTTAAGATTTTCGAGAGTTTCGGTTTTAAAATTAGTCGGAATATCTTTTACAATATCTTGAATAATATTCAGCTGTTTGTTAAGATTTTCGGTGGGTTCGGTTTCCGGAGCACTTGGAATATTTCTAACAATATTTTGAAGATTATTCGGCTGTTTGTTAAGATTTTCAATACTTTCGGTTTTTGGGGTAATAACCGTATTTTCGATATTTTTTAGTGGAATATCAGGCTGTTTAACAGTTTCGGTTTTAACGGTTACATCTTTAATTTCCGCACCGTAATTCTTAACAATATCTTGAAGAGTATTCAATTGTCGATTAAGCAATTCAGCGGTTTCGGGTTTTGATGCAGTCATTGAAATGAGCATTTTGCCGTCTTGTTTTGTTATATTAACGGAAATTTCGCCCAAACCCTCCGGATTTAATTTGATATTAAACTCATTTTTTCCAAGGCTGATATTGTCCTTGATTGCATCAAAAGTTTGTTTAATAATGGGTGTTTCGGGTTTTTCTTCAATAGGAGTAATGGGAGTGTATTGAATATCTTTTATATTAAATGTCACCATTTGTTTTTGTAATTCGTCAATGTCAATCTGCTGTTTCGGAGCGTCATCGGAGCTGTTATTTCCCTTTTGATTGGTATTATTTTGTGGGGTGTTTTCAATTTTTTCAGATTTAACCGATACAGTTTCCGTTTTTACATTCTCAACCTTTTCTGTAACAACAGGTTTTTCAGCAGTTTGCTGTATTTCTGCTTTAACAGTTTCAACCTTTTCGGTAACAACAGGTTTTTCTGTATTTTGCGGAATTTCAGTTTTTACAGTTTCAATCTTTTCTGTAACAACAGGCTTTTCTGTATTCTGCGGAATTTCAACTTTTACAGTTTCAAATTTTTCGGTAAAAACAGGCTTTTCTGAATTATGCGGAATTTAAGGTTTTAAAGTTTCAAACATTTCGGA
>JAISIJ010000477.1 GCA_031262245.1 Oscillospiraceae bacterium
TTCGGAGCAATCATAACATCATTACCGATTGTGATTTTATTACAGTCCAATGCAACAAAATTAAAATTTATAAAAACATTATTTCCGATAGAAATATTTTTACCGTAATCGCAACGAAACCCTGCTTCAATCGTTACATTTTCCCCGATACTGCCAAGCAAATTTTCAAGTATATTTCGCCTTTTATCTGTTTCAATTGGGCTTGTTTGGTTATACTCAAATGTTAATAATTGTGCCTGATTACGCTCTTTTGTAAGCTCATCGTCAACACGATATAATTCACCATTCAACATTTTTTCTTTTTCGGTTTTCATTATTTCCACTTCACTTCTTAAATGTTCCGGCATTTTCGCAGAATTAATCGTCTTGTATAAATTATGAAGATACGCAAAATCCACCTCAAGAGAACATATCGTAACGATACTCCCAAAAATTACAAAAATGAACAAATCAATAGGCAGAAAAACAAGTACACTAACAACAAAAACAGTCCTCGCACGAGGGCTGTTTTTGTTAATATGCCGAAAATTAACGTAAAAATCCTTAATCGCCTAAAAAGATATAAAATTTTTGGAATTTTATCAAAAAACACTTGCATTTTCTCAATAACTGTGTTATAATGTTATTAGAATATTATGGGATATTTATAGCAAAATACATATTCGTTCATTACATAAATATCCATATTAAATATTTAGGTGAAATATACCTTACTTTTATATCTTAACAGTGAGACGTTAATTCTGAGAACGAAAATACCTAATATAGATTGTTTATGATTGGTTTCTGCAATTATAAAGGGGTTAAAAATAAAACGGAGGAATTTCTATGGATATTACTACAATAATAGAACTGTTGATATTAGTGATTGGTGGTTCAATTATTACTGTCTTAACATATCGGCGTTCTTGCTATGATGCTATATGGAAATTCTATGAATTAGAACAAGCAAAGAGCAAATTTCTGCACGTGAAGCAGTTGCAGCATTTCCCTCCGATTATTTATTGTCCTTAACGGAGGAACAAAGGGACTATATTTTATTGTTAGTAAACCACTACCAAAATTTAGGTTCTTTTATTGTGCGTCACCACCTACCGTTGAAAATGACGTGTGATTCCCCTATTGGGAAAAACATTATTAAATATTGGGAAATACTTAAACCTTATGTGCTGATAACTCGAAATGGTGAAAACCAAAAATATCATAATGAAGTCTATGCAAATGATTTTGAGAAACTTTATGATATGCTAAAAAGGAAAAAGGACAGTGCAGATAGGCAAAGAAAATAAAATTCACCCTCATTTCCGCTTTTCCCCGTAAACTGTAAAATCTTATTTGTACCTCTCGAACGTGTCAGTTCTTGTTATGTCATAGAGCATCACTGACACCGCACAATGTACTTTGTGTGGTGTCTCTGCACCAGTTTATTATAAGCTTTATTGCCTCAGCGAGGAAAGTCGTGTCCGTTTATTTTTCATAAAAATTCGGATGGTTCTTTTTCTGATATAAACCAGTTTGTTAAAGCAGTCTACGAAACAAGAAAAATGTTCCCTCTTGAGAATATGACTGACACCGAAGAATGGTATGAGAAAGTTTTGGAATCGATTTAATCTATTAAAATTAAATGGTGATAACGACAAAAATAGAAAGGTAGTAGATTCAATGAGGCAAGTATATAAAATAACTGGAAACGAGCCAAATATATTAGAAAAAATAAAATCACAAGAGTTATCCATTTGGGATGACAAGTTTATTTTGATTGATACAGATGGTTCTCTATGGAAAATAGCTACTGAATTAGTTTACACATCTCCGACATCTGGCGGGGAGCGTCTTACTATGGCGACTGAAAAAAATCGTCCACCTTGTAATGCTATGTTTGTGTTGACAAAAGGTACTGTGGGTGCTTTTGGTTCTGATGATACTCGAACGTATTTTTTATTGAACAAGAAAGAGGCAATGACTAAATATCCAGAAGCATTTAGTAAAATAGACGAGGCAGTAAAATATTTTAATGCAGATTATCGGTTTTTATGAACATATTATAACGTATTTGCCACAAATATTGATTTTAGACAGTTTCACCTCCCTCTCGCAAACACCTTTAAATCCTCTATATACCCCTCGAAATCGTCAATTCTTGTAATGTTAGGAAAAAACGAAACGTAGTTTGTAGATATTGCACAAAAATGATTCGCTATTCCAATTGGTTTTTATACAACATTCACAAACTTTTCTAAAAATCAAAAAATCCTCTTGACAAACTTCAAAATCGGTAGTATAATAATATATTATGAGGGATGTTTATATTTTCTCACGGTATTTTGAAAACCGAATATTGAAACATAGGGTACAGAAATTTGTACTGCCGTGTGCTATGACCCCAATTAGGATGAGCGTGGGAAAAAAAATTCCTCAGACCAAAGGCAGGCAATGATAATGATACTACCTCGAAAGAGCCGAGCGAGAAAAACTCTCTCGGATAGGGGTGTAGCGTCCTACAAAATGACGTCATCAACCTATGTGTGTATGTTGAATTTTTGACATACAGCCTTATGTTTAACTTCTGAATTTTTTCTGCTGAAAGCAGTTCTAAAATTCTAAATTTTATCGTAGCTTAATCGCAAATAGAAATCTAAAATCTTATAAAAAACTTATATTTTAAAATAATAATTCGTATTTTTGAAAACTAAAATTAATATATAAAATTAAACCTCCACTTG
>JAISIJ010000482.1 GCA_031262245.1 Oscillospiraceae bacterium
TCAACAGTTATGGTTTTGCCGATAATAACATTGGTATTAATTTCAACGCCTAAATTCTTCAAACCTTGTATTTCTTTTTGAACTATCTTTTTAGGTAAACGAAATTCCGGGATACCATACATTAATACTCCGCCTGCAACTTGTAAGCTTTCAAATATTGTAACTTTAAAACCTTTTTTAGCTAAATCTCCGGCACAACTCAAACCTGCCGGACCTGCACCGATTACGGCAACTTTTTTGCCGTTAAGCGTTATTTCTTTTGAAATCTTTTCACCGTTATCCGCAACAAAACGTTCAAGACGACCTATTGCAACAGGTTCACCTTTTATACCTCTTACGCATTTGCCCTCACATTGTGTTTCCTGTGGGCAAACTCTGCCGCAAATTGCCGGAAGAGAATTAGTTTCGGTTATAATTTCATAAGCACCCTGAAAATCTCCGTCAACTATCTTCGAGATAAATTCGGGAATATCCACATTAACGGGACACCCCGCTACACAAGGTTTATTTTTGCAATTTAAACATCTTTTAGCTTCACTTATTGCAATTTCGGGGGTATATCCCAATTCAACTTCGTCAAAATTATTTTTTCTGATTTCCGGCGATTGAGTAGGCATAGGATTTTTAACAGGCGACATATCAGCCATTCAAAGCACCTCCTAATCTACAGGAATGGGCTTCTTGGGTTTTGTAAGTGTTATTTCTTTGAATTAATTCGTCAAAATCTACTAAAGAACCGTCAAAATCAGGTCCGTCAACACAAGCATATTTTGTAACACCGCCTACAGTACAACGACAACAACCGCACATTCCTGTACCGTCAATCATAATGGGATTAAGTGAAACAATAACAGGAATATTATATTTTTGTGCAATAATTGTGACAAATTTCATCATAGGTACAGGACCTATAGCAATAATCAAATCATAATTAATTCCCGATGTGATATTACTTTCAAGAGCATTTGTTACAAAACCTTTAATACCGTAAGAGCCATCGTCGGTACAAACAATAAGATTTTCACAGGCTTGTCCGAATTCTTTTTCTAAAATAACAAGGTCTTTGTTACGAAAACCTATTATAACATCATTTGTAATATTATGTTTATGCAAACTTAACGCTTGGGGATATGCTATTGCACAACCTACCCCTCCGCCTATTATACAAACTCTTTTTGCATTTTCGGGTATGGGCGTTGCATTACCCAAAGGTCCCGCAACATCAAGTAAACTGTCGCCCTCATTAAGTGCTGAAAGTCTTTGCGTTGTATATCCGACTATCTGAAATATAATAGTAATGATACCCTGTTCAGAGTTGCTGTCTGCAATAGTTAATGGTATTCTCTCACCGAATTCGTCTATTCGCAGAATAATAAACTGCCCTGCCAAAGCTTTTTTTGCAATAAGAGGAGCTTGAATATCCATTAGCATAACAGTAGGATTTAAAGAGTTCTTTTTTAATATTTTATACGACATTTATCACACCTAAAATTTCTGACAGAGCAATAAGAGGAATTAAACTCATCAGAATTATATCTATAATAATAATTTTTATATACTTTCGGTCAATATCCAGCCTTTTTCTGAAAATACCGTAAATAAATACATTTGTGATTATCCCCAACGGATAGGGCATAAAACAAATTACGGTATTTAAAACAGGTTTTTTAACTTCAATAAAAAATCCTGCCATAATAATCAAAATTCCGCAAATCAGACCGTAAAGAAAGTTTATGAAAAAAATCATAAAAAACAAGATTTTTTTCTGCTTTTCGGTTAGTTTTTCAGGCATTAATATTCCTCAATAAATTTTTTCATAATTTCATATCCCGGTTGGATAAAAAGTCCTGTTGAATTAGCTGTATCTTCGTTAAAAATTTCAACACCGTTATATTCTTTTGTGCTGTTGTATATCAAAAACGGTACAGGGTCGTGGGTATGAGTTTTAAGAGGTAACGGTGTAGCGTGGTCGGGAGTAATGAGTATTTTACATTCTTTATCGGAAAAATACTCTAAAATCGGCTCAAGCACTAATTTGTCAATTAATTCCAAAGATTTAACCTTATTCAAAATCTCTCCCCTATGTCCACATTCGTCGGGAGCTTCAATGTGGATATAAACCAAGTCTTGACCTTTTTCAAACTCCGCAATTGCCGCATTAGCTTTGCCTGTAAAGTTTGTGTCGATATATCCTGTTGCGTTTTCAACATTAACAACAGACATATTTGCAAATTTACCGATACCTTTAAGCAAGTCAACCGCAGAAATCATTGAGCCTTTTAAACCGAATTTTTCAGTAAAATCGTCAAGTTCTGCTTTTTTTCCCTCACCCCAAAGCCAGAGAGAATTTGCTTTTTCGCCTTTTAATATTTCTTGAGATTTTAAAGTAATATCAAGGAGCTTTTTATTTTTCGGCATATATTCCGCAATTTCACGGTCGGTTATGTCGTGAGGGGGAGTGAGGTTCAGATTTTCACAAATACCGTTATTCCAAATTAAACAATGACGATAGGCAACACCCGAATAAAGAGTAAATTCCTCATTATCAATCTCTTTTTTCAGTTTTTCAATAAGCACTTCCGCATCAGCTGTTGAAATATCACCGCCGCTGTAATCTTTCATTATACCGTTTTCAATTGTAACAAGGTTCGCTCTTAAAGATACATCTGTAGAAAGCATATCTATACCGATACTGCCTGCTTCAAGAGGAGAACGCCCTGTATAATATCTTTTAGGGTCATAACCTAATATTGCAAGGTTGGCAACATCACTGCCGGGTTTCATATCAAGTTCAACAGTTTGAACAGTACCCACAACAGATTTTTTTGCAAGTTTGTCAAAATTAGGTGTATAGGCATATTCAAGAGGGGTTTTATTATCTAATTGAGGGTTTTTATAATCCCCCATACCGTCACAAAGTAATACTAAATATTTCATTTATTCACCTTTATTAGAATAATTTAATTCAAATAACTGCTTAAAATTCGCATAAACTCTTCGGCATCAATAGGTTTAGGAATATGATTATTCATACCCGCCGCAAAACATTTATCTGCATCTTCTTTAAAAGCATTTGCAGTCATAGCAATTATCGGAGTAGGAGTTTTTGAATTTTCTTTTTCATATTCACGGATAATTCTTGTTGCTGTTAAACCATCCATAACAGGCATTTGCATATCCATAAGCACTAAATCATAAGGGACATTTCGGAAAGTATTAACAGCCTCTTGACCGTTTACAACTTCGTCAATTATAACATTTGTATCTTCAAGAAGGGAAGTTACAATTAATCTGTTAATTTCAATATCCTCTACTAACAGTATACGCTTATCTGCAAAGTTATAGACACTTATAGGTTCGGAATTATAGTTGATTGTTTGCATAATTTTGTTATAAATTTCAGAAGGGGGAATAGGTTTGGGCATAAAATCAACGTGAATATCTTTGAAATATTGACGTATTTCATCCCAACTATGAGCTGAAATCATAATAATTCTTGTATCGGGAGAAACAGCCATTATCTCTTTTGCAATATCTGCACCATTTGAATCCGGCATATTATAATCAACAAAAGCAATATCAAACCAACGGTCACCGCTTGCGGCATTTTTAGCCATTTCAACAGCTTTTTTACCGTTAGAGGCGGTTTCACAGGAAATATAATACCCTTTCAATATCTCGGTAAAATATTCCGTTACTTCAACCTCGTCGTCTGCAATTAAAATACGAATATCACCTAAAGCAACGTTATTTTCAGTTGTTTGACGTAATTCTCCACCCCATTCAAAAGGCACTTCAACTGAGAATACAGAACCCTTGTCGGGAATACTTTTAACCTCAATATCTCCGCCCATAAGTTGGATTATCTGTTTGCATATTGCAAGTCCCAACCCTGTGCCGCCGTATTGACGAGTGATAGTTTTGTCAGCCTGTTCAAAAGAATTAAACAACCTTGTCATTGCCTCATCTGTTATACCGATACCTGTATCGGAAACTTCAATATGAAGAAAATCTTTTTCTTGGGAATTTTGTTCTTTATTTAAGTTTTTTTTGTCATAAATTTTGCGTTTAACAACAGTTGAGAGCAATTGTATTTTACCGCCGTTAGGTGTAAATTTAACTGCATTTGAAAGGAGATTGACTATAACTTGTGATAATCTCAATTCGTCAGACCAAATACATTTTGAGAATTTAAAACCATAACGGATTTTGAAATCAAGATTTTTTTCTACTGCGTTATCAATGATAACATTGCCCGCATTTTCAACCATTTTAACATAATCAAATTCATTTTCGGCGATAATCATTTTGCCGCTTTCAATTTTTGACATATCTAAAACGTCGTTAATTAATGACATAAGGCGATGTGAATTTTCGTCTATTTTATCAAGATATCTTCTCATTTTGCTTATATCGGAAGTTTTTCTTGCAAGTTGTGTCATACCGATAATAGCATTCATAGGTGTTCGTATTTCGTGTGACATAGAAGAGAGAAATTGTGTTTTAGCTTTGCTTGCCTCAAGGAAAGAATTTGAACGTTCGGAGATTAATATTGCATTTGCACAATTCAGTCCCGCTTGACGAATAATATTTATTTCGGGTAAAGAGAGGTGATGTCCGGGTGTGTCATACATAATAGCAAATAAACCCCAAAACTCACTGTTAAGGTAGATAGATGTCATTGTAAGGTGCTTTGTTCCTGAATTGTCTGTTAACCATTTGCCGAATTCGGGATATGAAAATGCGTCTGTATCTTCACAGATATATTTATGTTTCGCTTCTTTTCCTTGCCAATCGGGTAAAAATTTATAATAAGTCAAATTGCTGTTAATACTAATATCTTTATCAAAACCGACACCGGCTATTCTTCTTGCATAAATAGTATCGTCTGTTGTGGTATTTCTCCAAAGAGAAATTCTGTCACAACCGATAGTTTTACGAACAATCTCCAAAGAATTACCAACAGAATCTTCCCAATTCAGAGTAGAATTTGAGAATAATATAAGGCTCATTTGATTCATTGCCGTGAGCAATTTTTCGTGATTTTGCAATTCTGAATTTTTGGCTTGGATGAGTTTAAGATTGTTCTGTGAATATTCTAATGCCTCAGAGAGTTTTGTAATATCATTGCAATAACAAACAATAGCATAGCTCTGATTATATGGTATGCGAGTATAACTTATATCTAACTTCATATATTTCCCGTTAATTGACAAAAGACTTATGGAACTGTCCGAACCATTTTCCACAGCGTTTTTTACTCTTTGCAAAAGCGGTACTGAAGCACGTCCTCCGTCTTGAACAGGACAAATACCTTCGGCAATAGTTTTTAAACCGTTATCTAAAGCTTCCTGTTTAGATTTAAAACCGAACAGATTAATAAACCTTGTATTACAGTCAATAATTTGAAAATTATCATTGAACATAGCCATAACTTGAGTTGAATTTTCAATTAAAGCTTTTGTAGTAAGTTCATTTTGGAATATTCTGTCTTTTAATCTATCTTCTTGTTTAATTATTTCGTTGATATTTATTAATCCGCCGGAAATGCGAACACATTCTTTTTCTTCATTGCGTTCAAATTGTCCGTAGTTTTTATACCAAACCCATTCTCCGGTATTAAAATTTCTCATTCTTAAACGACAGGTATACATAGTTGTAACCCCGTCATTCATATGTTTGAAAACGTCTTTAAACAGCCATTCAACGTCCTCGGGACACACAGCACGCTCTACAACTTCTTCAAAAGTGCCGTGAAAAAGGTTAGGCTCCATTCCGTTTTCTTCTAAAGCACCTGCATAGAGTGAGAATATATTAGGTTTACAAATCCAATCGTATGCAAAAGCACCGCAATGTTTAACTGTATTACTTAAGGTACTGTAGCCATAGTCTATTTTGTTAAAAACCTCAACTTCTTTTGTAATATCAGTAACAACGACAGTAAATGTTCTTTCAATATTTTCGTCTGAAACATCACTTGTCGCAACAATATC
Organism: Oscillospiraceae bacterium; assembly: GCA_031262245.1. Taxonomy (GTDB): domain Bacteria; phylum Bacillota; class Clostridia; order Oscillospirales; family Ruminococcaceae; genus BNZF01. The sequence goes on from JAISIJ010000482.1 coordinate 5,994, forward strand.
CCTTGTATATCTGATAGTGCCGTTTTTTTGGAGATAGCCTAATTCCAATTCACCGTAAGTACGTTTTCCGTCAATAAATTCCTGATGGAAAGCTTTCATTTTCGGAATATCCGAAGGTTGAACAAATTTGTATATTTTCTCTAAATCATTACCTATATCTTCATAAGTATATCCTGTTACTTTTTCAAATGTTTTATTGTGGAAACGATTGCCGTTTTCGTCAAACATCCAAGCACATATACCGTAATTATCTAAAGTTTTGCAAAATTGAAATTTTTGTGCAGAAACATCTAAGGTTTCCGCTGTATATCCAACAAGGAAAACCACATCGTCAATATCGAATTTAACAAGAGTTACTTCAGTCGGAATTATATGTTCATCACTGTGACGGTGAATATATTTAAACTTAAAAAGTCCGTCATTGCGTGCTTTTTCGATACTGTTTCTACCAACCACCATTAATTGAACGGGATTGGCATCATATTTTTGAAAATTTTCTGCAATATCTTCAACGGAACTTGCACCCAATAAATTAATATAAGCCTCATTACAGGTGATAAAATCAACTTCCGTTGACCAAACCGCACAGGCAACGGGGATATTTATTAATCCGTGAATTTTTTTCAACAATTCATTTGAAACATATTTATTCATATATAACTCCGCAATTTTTTAATAAGTCTTAAATTTAGCAACTTCATCAGCCAAAATATCAGCTTGTTGGGTTAATCGGTGTCCTGCCTCGGAACTGCCTATTGCAGAAACGGCAACAGACTGAACACTGGAGGAAAAACCTGATATAGCCTCTGCACATTCAGCAACAGCTGTTGCCTGTTCCTGTGCAGAAAAGGATATTTTTGAAATTAATTCCATTGTTGATTTAGTTTGTTTATCAACAACTTCAAGTGCTTTTGAGGTGCTGTCTGCAACAGTACCGCTGTCTTTAACAGCTTGAACATTTTTTTGAATAAGAGTTGAGGTTTGTTTAGCGGCATCAGCGGATTTATTAGCCAAAATTCGCACTTGTGTTGCAACAACGGCAAAACCTCTGCCCATTTCCCCGGCTTTTGCAGCCTCAATATTGGCATTAAGCGAGAGAATATTTGTTTGAAACGCAATATCGTCAATAACCTTATTTATCTTCAAAACTTCATCAGAGGTACGTTGCATATTCTCCATTGCTTTTAACATTTCTTCCATAAGTGAAACAGAATTTTTAACTTCATTTTCTGCGGATTTTGCAAAATTTTCTGCCTGCTTGGCGTTTTCGGCAGACTGTGAAACGCTGTCGGAAACACCTTTGAGATTTTTTTGCAAATCGTCAATGGTTTGTGCTTGGATAGAAGTTGTTGTTGCAAGAGAGAGTGCAGAATTTGCCACTTGGTCGGCGGAACTGTGAACTTCATAGCTGGATTCGCTTACAAGAGAAAGTGTTTTATTTAAAGTTGAAGATATTTGCAACAAAGCACGTTTAACAGGTTCAAATTCCCTGTCAAAAGCCTCCCTTAATTCAATCTTCATATCCCCTGTGGACAACGACCCCAAAACTCTTTCAATTTCGGCGATGTAAGAAGTATATCTGTTCATATTTTCCATAATATCCGACATTGCAGTATTAAGTTGACCTATTTCGTCTTTGGTTTTACGGTATTCGTCAACGTGTCTTCCAAAATCGCCCATTGACATCATAAAGGTAATTGCGTTAATATAGTTAAAACTCAGTTTTATTGATATAGAAAAAAGTATAAAAATTACTGCAACAATACCCATACACAATCCCGTGATAAGTTTGTCATTAAAATAGAATGAAACAAAAATACCGCTTACAGAAATCAACATTAAAAATAATATCTTAATGACAATAGAAATATTTCCTAATAATCTCATATTACTCTCCGTCTATCGCAATTCACGTTAGATTACGTTATATAATATTAATTAAAAATACTATGTCGCATAAAAACACATATAAGATTATATTACATAATAACCATTAACGCAAGTATTTTTATAAATTTTTATATTTCAAAAAAATTGTGAAAAAACTCCGTCACATTTTCCGGTTCAATTGTATTATTAACAGAGGTGAAAAAAATGGTTGCTTTAATGAAAGAAACTCCGAACATAACCTATGAGGTTACAACGCATAAACCTAATATTTCAGAGGATTATGAAGCTATATACCGTCGTCAGGTAAAAACTATTTACCGCATTTGTTATGGCTATATGAAAAACAATGCCGAAGCGGAAGATGCAGTTGCAGACACGTTTTGTAATATGATTGCAAAAAAAATAGTGTTTGAAAGTGAAGTCCACGAAAAAGCTTGGTTAATACGGGCGGCATCCAATGTGTGTAAAAACAAACTGAAACATTGGTCAAGGCAAAATGAGGATATTGCAGACCATACCGACATACAAACAGAGGATACTATTGACGATACCCTTAAAGTAGTACTTGAATTACCCGATAAATACAAAACAGTTATATACCTTTATTATTACGAGGAATATAACACGGAAGAAATATCCAAAATTCTTAAAAAACCAGCCTCAACTATCCGAAATCATTTATCCGAGGGGCGAAAAATTTTAAAGGAAAAGTTAGGTGAAAAATTGTGAAAATCAAAAATGCTTATGAAAATATAGAATTTACCATTGAACAGGAAGAAAGAATACTTGATAAAATATCTGCTAATTTAGAAAAAGCAGAACCGAGGAATAATATTACAAAAACAAAAATCTTTAAAACTGTTTTGCCTGCTGTTGCCTGTGTTGCTGTTATTATTACCGCTTTTATAAGTGTTCCGAATTTATTCAATAAAAATATAAAATCCGAACTTGAAAATGTTCCCGCTAAAGTTGCAACAACAGATACTGTAAAGCCTGTTGAAGAGGCAGAAAATTTTTCAGCAATGGGTGATGATGAGGGAGCATTTCAAGAGTATATCGAAAACGATATAAGTGACGACAGTACTGCAGTTGCAGACGAAGAAGTTGTTCTTGAATCCGAAACTCCTGCAAGTGCTGACAGTTCAGAGAGTTCAGATAGTGTAGACGGCGACGATGTAGTTGAAGACGAAGACGACCATTATATTCTTACTGAAGTTGTACCCGACAGTTCTTACGCTGACGGTTCTGCCCCTACCAAACGAGATACAAAAGAATTTGCTCCTGCAGATGACCCTCCTGTACCGACAACAGGCGGAGGAGAAATTTCCTCAGATGACTCTGTTGAGGGTGAAGGAATTATTTCAGAGGATTCCGCCTCGGAAGGCATTGTTAACTCAGAGGATACAATGGCTACAAGCGGTGATGCAGAAGTTGCAAGTGGCGATGTAGTCATACCGACTGACGATGTAGCCGAAGCCGAGAGTGCTGTTGACGAAGAAATCAGCGGCGAAGATATTGATGTATATGAAGAGATTGATAAGTATAGTGAAATTAAACCGCAAGCCGGAATGTTAAGAGGTTCTAAGATAGACGATTTTGCGGATATGGCACATTTCAGAGAATATTTAGGCGAATATCAATCTTTTTGGGATTTTCCGTCAGATTATTATACTCTTGCCCAACGTGACACATCTCCTAAATCTGCTTTAGACTTAATGTTTGTAATTGATACCACAGGTTCAATGAGTGACGAATTATCTTATCTGCAAGCAGAATTGGCAAATGTTATCCAACGAGTTAAAGACACGAATTCACAAATCCCCGTTAATCTCTCTGTGAACTTCTACCGTGACGAGGGCGACCAATATGTTGTAAAATCCAATCCTTTTACAGATGATATAAAATCCGCAATAGGTGTTCTTAACGCTGAAAATTGTGACGGTGGCGGAGATTTTGAAGAGGCAGTAGAACAGGCTCTTTACAATGCTATAGAAGAACATTCTTGGTCAAAAGATAATTCAACCGCTCGTTTGTTGTTCATGGTATTGGATGCACCCCCTCATTCAACGGCTGAAGTAAATAAACAAATGCGTGAACTGGTTTTATCTGCACAGTCAAAAGGTATTGTTATTCTGCCTGTTGCCGCAAGCGGTATTGACAGAGATACAGAACGTTTGTTACGTCAACTTGCAGTTGTAACAGGAGGAACGTATCAATTTTTAACAAATAATTCTCACGGTATAGGCGGCGACCACCTTACACCTACCGATATACAATACGAAGTTTTACCTTTAAATGATTTACTTGTTGATATAATAAATTCTTATGTATAATTTCCCCCACTACAATAGAATATATTCCCATTATCAGACACTGTAAAGTGAGACTTTGTCAGTATTTTGACTTAATTATAATAAAAACACGGTTAATCCGTGTTTTTTTATTGCTTTTATATTATTCTGTGATATAATTGTAACGTATAGGAGGTTCTATGTTATTAAAAAATGAAGTTATTACTGTTACAATCGAAGATGTAACGCTGAAAGGTGACGGTATTGCAAGGAAAAACGGCTTTGTAATATTTGTTCCCAACAGTTTTACGGGTGATGTTTTAAAAATCCATATATTAAAAGTTACAAAAGACTTTGCAAGAGCAAAAATTATTGAGATTTTAACACCCTCACCTGCAAGAATCTCCATTGACTGTGAATGTTTTGAACGTTGCGGTGGCTGTACTTTTCGTCATATTTCATATAAAGCGGAATGTGAACTTAAAAATAAGATTGTTAAAGATACTTTTTTGCGTATCGGTAAAATAGACCTTTCTCCGGAACCCATTATAGGATATGAACATAATTATTATCGCAACAAAGTTTCTTATCCTGTGGGATATGTTGACAATAAAGCGGTTTTCGGATTTTATGCAAGACATTCCAACAGAATTATTGAACATAAACATTGTTATATTCAGAATGAACAGTTTTATAATATTGCCGAGGAAATAATCGGATATTGCAATTTACACAATATAGATATTTTGCGGCATATAGTTATACGTCAAGGTTTTTACAGTAAAGAATTAAGCTTTACTTTGGTTGTTACAAGGAAAACCGATGCTTTTAAGGATTTAAAAATCCCGCACGTCTTAAATATAAATAAAACAACTTCAAATACTATTTTAGGAGAAAAATTCTTAGGCGATAATATTATCAGCGATACTATTTGCGGTAAAAAAATCTTTTTAACTCCCGATAGTTTCTATCAAGTTAATACACCTCAAGCAGAGGTTCTTTATGGAATTGCAAAGGAATTTTTATGTCTTTCAAAAGACGATACTGTTTTGGATTTATATTGCGGTGTAGGTACTATCAGTATGTATCTGTCTGATTATGCAAAAAAAGTAATCGGTATTGAATTAGGGAAAAACGCCGTTAAAAATGCAAAAAGAGGAAAATATGCAAATAATGCAGAAAATACAGAATTTTTTTGTCAAGATGTTGCAGATTTAACTCCGGCAAATTTAGATAAACCCTTAAAAATCGTTATTGACCCTCCTCGAAAAGGCTGTAGCTCCATAAAAAAAATAGCAGAGCTTAACGCAGAAAAAATAGTAATGATTAGTTGTGATGTGGGCACAGCCGCAAGAGATTGTGCAGAATTTCAGAAAAAAGGATATACAGTTAAAAAAATACAACCTGTTGATATGTTCCCGAGAACAGGGAATATAGAGTGTGTTATACTGTTAATTAAAGAAGATAATGCAATTTAATATTGAAACATTCGGCTGTAAAGTCAATCAGTATGAAAGTGAGAAGATAGCGGAAAACCTTGTTGCGGCGGGGTTTATTCAGGTTACTTCGGAATTGGCAACGGTTATTGTGATAAATTCCTGTATGGTTACGGAAATTGCAGAAAATAAAGTAAAAAAGCATATATCCAAATTGAAAAGGCAGGGAAAATATGTTGCTTTAACAGGGTGTATGGCAAATAAAGGTGTTTTAACACAAGCGGATATATCCCTTAAAAATACAGATATTGTTGAGTATCTTACGGAACATTTTAAAGATAAAGCTGAAATTGGAAATATCACACACGGAACAAAGAAAAAAACTCGAAAATTTATTAAAATCCAAGACGGTTGCAATAGATTTTGTTCATATTGTATTATCCCATATGCTCGTAATAAAATGTTTTCAAAACCTCTTGAAGATATTCTTAAAGAAGTTAAAGAGGCGGCGAACAACGGATATAAAGAAATAGTGCTGATAGGTATAAATATCGGGGCATATAACGGCGGAATACATACGGTTATTGAAAAATGTGCTGAAATTGAGGGCATTGAACGTATACGTTTGGGTTCTTTAGAACCTGATTTATTTACTGATATTGAAAGACTTTCAAAAATTCCAAAACTGTGTCCCCATTTTCACTTGTCTTTGCAAAGTGGCAGTAACAGGATTTTATCTCTTATGAACAGACATTATACATCTGAAGATTTCTCAGAATTAGTTGAAAATTTGCGTAAATATTTTCCCGATTGCAGTATTACAACGGATATAATAGTAGGTTTCCCCACAGAAACAGAAACAGAATTTTTGGAAACAGTTGAGTTTGCAAAGAAAGTAAAATTTTCAAAAATCCACGTTTTCCCTTATTCTAAACGTTCGGGAACTGCGGCGGCTGAAATGGAACAAGTTGACGAAAAAATCAAAGCACAGAGAGCAGATATATTAAAAAGCGTATCTGCAGAGTTAGAACAACAATTCTATAATTCTCAAATAGGAAAAACATATCCGGTTTTATTTGAACGAGAGAAAGATAATAATTTCCATATAGGACATACTCCTAATTTTTTAACTATTAAAATACCGAATATTGAAAAAAAGTCATTTCAGGGTAAAATCTTATTGACAACTGTAAAATAAGTGATATAATGTTTTGATAGGCATATATCACTACATATTATTAAAGTTAAACAACAGAGGTGTGTTATGAAAAATTCAAAAAGTAGTTCCTTAAAAGGATATAAGCGTGCTATAGCCGCTTGTATCGGTTTCGGGCTTGCATTGTCACTTTCTTCAGGTTTATATTGGCTGCCGCAAACAGAAAAAAACTTAAAAATTACTGCGGCTGCAACTGAAAAAGCCGATTGGCTTACAACTAAAGGTAATAAAATTGTAGATATGGACGGCAATGAGGTTTGGCTTACAGGTGTGAACTGGTTCGGGCTTAACACTCAAACCCATACATTTGACGGTCTTTGGGCTTCAAACTTATACGTCAATCTTGAATTAATTGCCGACCACGGACTTAATCTTCTGCGTATCCCTGTAGCAACGGAATTATTGCTTAACTGGAAAAACGGTGATTATTACAGTCTTGAGTGGGAATTTAACAGAGGTAAAAACTACTATATTGACGAAGAAAATCGTGTTTATGACGAAAAATATGATGTTTTGAAAGATTTAGGCAAAACTCTTGCTTTTGACAGTACTTATGTTAATCCCACAGATTATGAAGTATTCAATGTTGCTTTGAAAAAATGTAAAGAATTAGGCATAAAAGTAATGATTGATGTTCACAGTTCCGAAATTGATAATATGGGACATCAATGGCCGCTTTGGTATAAAGGTGCTATCACAACAAATGATTATTATGCGGGGCTTGAATGGCTTGCGGATACTTATAAAGACGACGATACAATTATTGCTATTGACTTAAAAAACGAACCTCACGGTAAATATAAAGATGCTCAATACGGCGGAGAATGGGCTATTTGGGATGATTCAACCTCCGCTAATAACTGGAGATATGTTGCCGGTGTTGCCGGAAAGAAAGTTTTGGATATTAACCCTAATCTTTTAATAATGGTTGAGGGCATTGAGGTATATCCTAAAGAGGGAGAAACTTGGGAAAGTTCTGCAGGCGGATACGGTGAACCCGAAAATTATTACGGTGCTTGGTGGGGCGGAAACTTCAGAGGTGTAAAGGAATATCCTGTTGATTTAGGTGAATATCAAGACCAGCTTGTTTATTCTCCTCACGATTACGGTCCTTCCGTTTATGACCAAACTTGGTTTTATGAGGGATTTGACAAACAAACACTTCACGATGATTATTGGTATGATTCTTGGGCATATATCTATGAAGACGGCGGTGCTGTTCCTTATACTACAGAATACGGTGCTGTTGAGATACCGAAAAAAGAGGGTGCGGATGAATATACTACTCCGTTGTTAATCGGTGAATGGGGTGGATTTGTTGAGGGTGATGCCGACGAAAGAGGCGGAACAACTGCACTTACAATACGCAATACACATTGGCTTACTCAATTACAGCATTATATTATCGAAAATCATATTCACCATACATTCTGGTGCTTTAACTATAATTCTTCCGACACAGGCGGCTTGATGTATGACGATTTTGCCAAATGGAATGAGCCGAAATATCAGTTTTTAAAACCTGCTCTCTGGCAAACAGATGACGGTGTATTTATCGGACTTGACCACGATATTCCTATCGGTGCAAACGGAATGTCATTAAGTGACTATTATTCCGATACTCCGAAAAATCCCACTACTTCCACAACAACTACTTCAAAAACCACATCAACCTCTGTTACAACAGGGTCTTCAAAATATCCTATCGGGGATATTGACTTAGACGGAACTGCCGGAAAAGTTTCCGATATTATCACTTTGGCAAAATATCTTTCGGGGAATTTGACACTTTCACAAACCGCTGTTGATGTTTCAAATTGCGATATAAGCGATTCTAAAATAAATGCGTCAGACCTTTCAGCATTAATTAACTATTTATTAAACGAAATTAAAACCTTACCTTACGGCGGATAATAATGTAATTAAAAAAATAATATATGGGGTGAACTATGCTTTACAGTGAAGTCTGTGATTCAAGAATTTCTCAATTAGCTTATGGTTGTATGCGTTTTCCTACTTTAGGCAGTGACGCTGCAATTAACGAAGCCGAAACTGCAAAACTTCTTTCTTATGCCTATGAAAACGGTGTGAATTATTTTGATACCGCTTATGTCTATCATAACGGTGAAAGCGAAAAACTTTTAGGCAAGTTGCTTAAGAAATTTTCAAGAAACAAATTTTATCTTGCAACAAAACTCCCGGGTTGGTTTAAGGACAGTCAAACAAACCCTCGCAAATATTTTGAGGAACAGTTGGAAAAATGCGGAACACATTATTTTGATTTCTATCTGTTGCATAACGTTGCGGAGGGTCATATTGATACTTATATCAATGAAGATTACGGTGTTATAAAATATCTCCTTGAAGAAAAAGCAAAAGGTCGCATACGCCACTTAGGTTTTTCAACTCACGGACGTATCGAAACCGTAAAAGACTTTTTAGACAAATTCGGCAGCAGTATGGAGTTTGCACAAATTCAGTTAAACTGGTTGGATTGGAAACTGCAAAATGCAAAAGGAATGTATGATTTACTTGGAGAATATAATATTCCCGTCTGGGTAATGGAACCCGTAAGGGGCGGTACTCTTGCAAACCTCTCTGACGAAAATAATGCAAGATTAAAAGCTTTACGTCCTGACGAGAGTATTGCAAGTTGGGCGTTTAGGTGGTTACAAACTTTACCTAATGTAAAAACCACCCTTTCCGGTATGACAACTTTTGAACAGGTTCAAGATAATATCAAAACATATTCTGTTGAAAAACCTCTTTCAAAAGAAGAAACAGATGTACTTGCGGAAATTGCCGACAGTATGTTGGATTTATTGCCTTGCACAAGTTGCAGATATTGTGTAAAGGGCTGTCCTATGGGTATAGATATACCTGTTATGTTGGCTTATTATAATGATTGCCGCTTTATTCCGAATATGAATTCAAAACAGGGTGTTCTGAATTTTCCTCCGCAAAATCAGCCTAAAGCTTGCATAAAATGCGGTTCTTGTGTTGATATTTGCCCTCAACGAATTGACATTCCGACTGAATTTGAAAAATTTGTTGGTATTATGGATAAAATGGGTAGTTGGTAAATTGAAAAGAACCGAATTATTTTAATTCGGTTCTTTTTAAAGTTTAAAAAATTTTTTTCTAAAAAACTATACAAACAAAAAAATTTGTGTTATAGTAGTATAGCGATGTGACTTAATTACATAATATGACTTTAAAATTAAATATTTACAGCAAAGACGCTGTAACAGTATGTAAATACTGAATAAATTTTATAGGTCTAAAAAAACTTAAATAAAAAGGCGGTATGTACAAATGAACCTACAAACTCCAAACGGCAATGACGCCACAAGAACAGCAAACAGGTCAAAAAATGTTGTCCCCTGTAGTGGACTTTGTTCACGTTGTGTTGACGGTTGTAAAGGCAACTGTGAAATTTTCAAGGCTACTTTCAGAGGGCGTGAACTCATCTATCCCGGTCCTTTCGGTGAAGTAACTGCAGGCGGTGACAAAGACTATCCCGTTGATTATTCTCACCTCAACATTCAAGGATATGCAGTTGGTGCTGTGGGTATGACGGAAGGTGTTATTCCCTCGCCCGAAACAGCTCGGTTTCCAAATGTTTCTACAGAAACAGAGTACGGTTGGGACGAAAAAGTAAAAATGTCCGTTCCGATTTTTACAGGTGCTTTAGGTTCAACCGAAATTGCACGCAAAAACTGGGAACATTTTGCCGTTGGTGCGGCTCTTTCAGGTGTTACAATCGTGTGCGGTGAAAATGTTTGCGGAATAGACCCTGCTTTAGAAAGAGGAGCAGACGGAAAAGTTACTAATGCCCCTGATATGGACAGACGCATTGAGGCATACAAACGTTACCACAATGGTTATGGCGAAATTTTAATCCAAATGAACGTTGAAGACACAAACCTCGGCGTTGCGGAATATATTATAAACAAACATCATATTGAAACAATTGAACTTAAATGGGGACAAGGTGCAAAATGTATCGGCGGTGAAATAAAAGTTTCCTCTCTTGAACGTGCTTTGGAACTCCAAAAAAGAGGGTATATTGTTACACCTGACCCCTCTGACCCTATAATTCAAGCATCTTTTAAAGCAGGGGCAATAAAAGAATTTGAACGTCATAGCCGTTTGGGATTTGTCACCGAAGAGGGCTTTATGTCTGAAGTTGAACGCTTACGCAAACTCGGTTACAAACGTATTACCCTTAAAACAGGTGCGTACTCTCTCCGTGAGCTTGCTATGGCGATTAAATATTGCTCAAAAGCCAAAATAGATTTACTTACTATTGACGGTGCTTCCGGTGGTACGGGTATGTCTCCTTGGAGAATGATGGAAGAGTGGGGCGTTCCCTCTATCTATCTCCACGCTGCTGCATATGAATATGCACAAATTTTAGAAAAACGCGGTGAAAGAGTTCCGGATATGGCGTTTGCAGGAGGTTTTTCTTCTGAAGACGGTGTATTTAAAGCATTGGCTTTGGGTGCACCTTATGTCAAGGCTGTATGTATGGGACGTGCTTTGATGATTCCGGGTATGGTTGGTAAAAATATCGGATTATGGCTTGAAAACGATAATTTACCGAAAACGGTTTCTGAATTCGGAACAACGCCTGAGGAGATTTTTGTTAACTATGAAAAAGTTAAAGATATTGTCGGTGCAGAAGAAATTAAGAAAGTACCTCTCGGTGCAATAGGTATTTTTTCCTATTCCGATAAGATAAAAGTAGGTTTACAACAACTTATGGCAGGTTCGAGAAAATTCTCTATTCCTTATATTACAAGAAACGAGCTAATGTCTCTTACTGAAGAATGTACCAAAGTTACAGGTATTCCTTACCTTATGGATGCTTACAGAGAAGATGCTCTTGCTATTTTAAATTCGTAATGTATTTTTCAT
>JAISIJ010000033.1 GCA_031262245.1 Oscillospiraceae bacterium
AACAGTTTTCAGCGGTTGTAAAAACATCGCAAAAGGAGCAGACAACGGCAAAATCAACGTTGTATCGACGATTTTTGCACCTTACGACTTTGCACGACAGGTTGTGGGCGACAAGGCAAATCTCAAAATGCTCCTGCCACCCGGTTCTGAAAGCCACTCTTACGAGCCTACTCCACAGGATATTATTACCATTGAAAAATGTGACGTTTTTATCTATGTGGGCGGAGATTCGGACGAGTGGGTTAAGGAGATTTTGTCCTCAATTGATATGAAAGACAAGCAGGTTGTAACGCTTATGGACTGCGTTGAAACTGTCGAAGAGGAAGTTGTCGAGGGTATGGAGGACGCTCACGAACACGAGGGCGAAGAACATTCCGAGGAAGAACACACAGACGAACACACCGAGGAAGAACATTCTGACGAACACGCCGAAGAGGAACATTCTGACGAACACGCTGACGAAGACCACGAACACGAGGGTGAACTTGACGAACACGTTTGGACTTCACCCCGAAATGCGAAGTTAATAACTCAAAAAATTTCCGATGCTATTCAAGCGGAAGATACTGCAAATGCCGAAACTTACAAGAAAAACACAACCGATTATCTCGCAAAACTTGACGAACTTGACAATAAATTCAAAGAAGTTGTTGCAAACGGAACTCGCACCGAAATAATTATGGGCGACCGTTTTCCGTTCAGATATTTTGCGGATGCTTACGGTTTGAGTTATTATGCCGCATTTACAGGCTGTTCAACGGAAACCGAGGCAAGTGCCGCTACCATTTCTTTCTTAATTGACAAAACGGCAAAGGACGAAATTCCGATTATTTTCCATATCGAACTCTCAAATGAAAAAATTGCGAAAACTGTTGCCGAGGGTGCAAAAGACAAAAACGGCGGTAAAGATGTTAAAGTTTTATTATTGCACTCCTGTCATAATGTTACAAAATCGGACTTTGAGGGCGGTGCAACCTACCTCACCCTTATGGAGAAGAATGTGGAAACGCTTAAAACGGCGTTGAGTTAAATATATTAGTTGAATTAATTTTTGCATATTCAGTTAGTGCGTTCTCTGTTTATGTAACTATTTATGTAACTATGTAATTTGGAAGAAATAAAAAAAGTCGGGGAATTTTTTGTTAAAGCCAAAACAAAAAAATTCCTCGACATACTTAAAAAATTTTTAAAGGGGGAATCCAAAAATGTTTGAAATATTAAGTGAAATGTTTTCGTATACATTTCTTGTTCGGGCAGTAGTTGTAGGCTTGCTTGTTGCACTTTGTTCAGCGTTGTTGGGCGTGAGCCTTGTTTTAAAACGATATTCAATGATTGGTGACGGGCTTTCACACGTTGGTTTCGGGACTTTGGCGGTCGCAACGGCAATGAATGTCGCACCTCTGACAGTTTCAATTCCTGTTGTGGTTTTGGCGGCATTTTTCCTGTTGCGAATTTCCGAAAACAGTAAAATCAAAGGCGACGCTGCAATTGCGTTAATCTCAACAAGTGCCTTAGCTATCGGGGTTATCGTAATTTCAATGACAACGGGAATGAACACGGACGTTTGTAATTATATGTTCGGAAGTATTTTGGCAATGAATAATGACGATGTGAAATTGTCAATTTCACTCGCAATAGTCGTTTTGATTATGTTTGTGTTTTTCTATGATAAGATTTTCGCCGTAACTTTTGACGAAAATTTTGCAAAAGCGACAGGCGTTAAAACAGGGATTTACAATATGCTGATTGCATTTTTGACGGCAATTACAATCGTTCTCGGTATGCGAATGATGGGTGCGTTGCTGATTACGAGTTTGATTATTTTTCCTCCGCTGACGTCAATGCGACTTTGCAAAAAATTCAAAAGCGTTACGATTATTTCGGCAGTTGTGTCGGTTGTTTGCTTTTTTATCGGAGTTGTTGGTTCGTATATTTACGCAACGCCAACGGGTGCGAGTGTTGTTGCAATAAATATTATTGCATTTCTGATTTTCTGGGTAATAAGCGGAATTAAAGGGAGGATAAGAAAATGAAAAAAATTACTGCATTAATTGCGGTGTGTGCTTGCGTTTTTTCGGGTTGCAAGAATGAAATGCCCGCAACGAGAGTTGGAAACGGAGGTGTTTCCGATAAAAATAATACAGCCGTTTCTTCAAATTCAAATACAGAAAAGACGGTTGACAATTCTGCCGATTTATCAGAAAGTTCGGCAATTATACAACCTCAAACTTCCGCAACAGAACAGCAAACTACTCCTCAATATAGATAGGCGGTCATAAAACAGGTATGTATAACCCCTATAAATTAAAAGAAATCCCCCCTGTTCAAAGTTCTACTAAAGGCGACGAAAGTCGCCTTTTTTTAATCTCCCTAAATATCAAGAATTAGTTTGAAAAATATTGATAACTTATTCCGCATATGTAAAATAAATATCTTTTTATTTATTTTGCTTTATTATATAATTATACATAACAATAATTAAAATAAACGACAGCGGAGAAAACAAAATGGACGGGATACAAAATCAAGTGCAAGAACCAATAACAAAAACTAAAAATCCATTCAAGATAACAACAGCCATTTTGGCGGTTTTAATATTAGGGTTGTCTGGAGTAATAGTTTGGCAATTTTTAAATAAAGAAAATAAAACTACTGATAATTCGCAAAATACCGCAAGTAATAATGAAACTACAAATCAAGAAACTCCTGAGGAATCCAATAACTCAACAGAAGATAAAAACGATAAAGCCGTCCGTGATGTCGTACTTGAAATAGAAAAATCAGCTAAAGAATATGCACCAACAGTTATTTTTAGTAGAACTTGGAATGAAACATTCCCAATTTACCATCCGAAAAATATGAAGAGTGCAGTAAGGTTAGATAAATCATATGGTTTGTCTGCTTTTCAAAATGTAATGACTTTAGAGAGTATTATCTCAAGTGAAGGCTTTATTTCAGCTATAAAGAACAAATTAATTGAACTTGGATTCACTACTTATGATGATATAAGTATTGATGATGCTATGGGGTCTACGGTGTATATCAATAAAAAAACAGGAGTTATTTGCAATGGCATTTACCAGTCTACTAGTTTAGATGTAGAGTGTTCTCATACTTCTTGGAGTAATTCTGATGTTGTGAAAATATCTAATAAGATGGCAGAAGCATATAAAAAGAAAGAAGGCGAATATCCAATCGTTATGTATGCAAATCCCGAAAATATTGTTAACAGCTCATATAAGCCGTATCAAAGAATAGCTGCACACGGGTTAGAAGCTGTAGAATGGTTTTATAGAACTAATACAAATTCAGAATGGGTATATTTTACCGGTGCACAATCTATCTTGAGCTGTGACGAATATAATACGGATGATTTAAGAAAAGCCTTTGCTGGTGAAAAATGCCAAACTTCTTCAGATAAAGTTATTGAAGTTCAACCGTAATTTGGATAAATAAAGAAAACTTGCCCTTAAAACATCTGATTGTCCTGTAATTTACAATGCGAACTTGCATTTCTGCGATTTGTTCTCCCCACCAAAATTACGATTTTTAGTAATTTTGGTGGGGAGAACCTGTGATTATTTATTATCCTAATTTTACTTATTATTTATATTTAATTCTATCTATTGTTTCATTTATCCATATAAGTACCTATTCACCTACTACAATTTTAATATACACGTTGTCAGAGTGGGGTCTGGGGTAATTTTTTAACCCAGACCCCACTCTGATACGCTTAAAATGGGTGAATAGGTACGGTTTCAAATGGCGGTTGTGATTAGTATAGTTTGCAGACACCTAATTTTGCCGAGATGTAAAGATTTTAAGACAGAAAAAAGGGCTGACATACATCAGCCCTAAGCATAACAGAAACAGATTTTTTTGTTACTTTTTAATTGTTGGCGATTGCTTTAACGTCATCAAGAGAGAGGTCCACAAGTTCAGCAATATCATTGAACGACATTCCTTTTTTAAGAAGTTTTATTGCTATCTTTATAGATTTTTCACGTTCGCCAGACTCTTTCGCTTCTTTCATCGCCGTGTTTCTTGCCCAATCGGCAAATTCGCGGTTTTGTGCAATTATTCTGTTCTTTTCGTCAGCATTAAAATCACGCCAAGCGTTCGCAGCCATTTTTATTTCTGCCGTACCTGTTTGTGCGAGCATATCAATCTCCTCCTTACTTTTTGCCTTTAACAAATTAAGCCACATCAGTTTATTGTCTTCCGCATCCGCAGACTGCGGTACTTTTCTGAGTTCAACAATTTGTGCATCAAGTTTATCG
>JAISIJ010000043.1 GCA_031262245.1 Oscillospiraceae bacterium
TGTGCTTTATTAAAATTCTGATAAACAAGCGGTTGCAAAGTTTTATTAAAATATGATTCGTTATTTAACACAGCGTGATTAGTTAATAAGATACTGTCTGCTACCTGTTTAATTGCAAGCAAGGCGGTATTTATTTGAACTTCACGCCATTTTGGGTTACGTTGAGAATTGCCCTCTAAAAGTCTTTTGTGAACTCGTGCGTATTTTACGTCATTTTCATATTTAGCACGCAAAAGGTTATCACGGCGATTTTGTTCGGTTATGCGGTCGTAAATGCCGTGTAATAAAACGAGATTAGTTTGAATATCATCTGTGGTCATTTCGGTTAATTTTTTCTTCTTAAAAATACGTTCAAGTTCTTCATATAAAGAGATATATTCGGGGTCTTTGTGGTCAAAGTTATTTTGCATAGCTTCTCGAGTTTTACGAATTTGGTCTTTAAAATTATCTACAAGTCCGAGTTGCAACTCGTTCTCGCTGACTTTACGAAAAGCAAAGATAATATCTTCAATCGCCATATTTATAAGATTAGAGTTATCTTCTGCATTTTCAAGCGTGTCACGTTGATTAATAAGAGCAAGACGATTATTCACTTCTATAAGCAAGGTATTCAACTTCGTAAAATCAAGTTTGTTTGCAAGTTCTTCATGTCCGTATAATTTTATAAGATTTCCGAGTATTTTAGCTGATTCTAATGCACGTTTAATATCTAAAATTTCAGACTTATTCTCAATTTGATTAATCTGCTCGCTGAAAATTTCTGCGTTACGAGTATCGAATCGGAATAATTGTTCCTCAATATCTGCTATTTCTTCTTGGATTTCTTCGGCTGATTTAAAAAGATTACTGTAAGTATCCCATTCCTCGCCGATTTCGTCTTGCAATTCTTGAAAATAGGCAGCGTTAGTCTTATCAAATTCATAACGAATATCAGCAAAATCAACAACAAAACCATATCGAAAAGCTTTATAAGGTCTATTAACCCGTGTCAATGTCTGTAAAAGGTTGTGGTCTTTAACTACACGATGTAGATAAAGACGTTTCAGCCTATGAGCGTCAAAACCAGTCAACAACATATTGTAAACAATAAGAATATCAATATTACCGAGTTTAAATTCTTCACGATTATTCGTTCGAGTTTGTTTATCGTCAACATCGTGCAGAATAAGAGCAGTTTTTAAGTCCTTATAATCTGTTTCAAAGACTTTGAATAGAGCCTTAGCCTGTTCACTGCTTTCACAAACAATCATTCCTCCGATTGTTTCGTCACCCAGTCGAATTCTACTGTTCTTAAAATCGGTTGCTACATATTCTGCCATTGCCGATACGTATTTTGTGTGTGCGTATATCTCTGTTTTTGTTGCTGAACCTTTGAGTAACTCAATCTGTTTAAGGATTTCTTTGCATTGAGCCTTGTAAGTTGTTTCAATTCCCTCACGAATAAGCCGAAGTGTATAGCCGTCTTCGATAGACAGATTATAGTAATATTTGTGGATATAATCGCCGAAAACGTCTGTGCTTTTAAAATCAATACGTCCTTTTTTATCAGTAGGTTTAAGTTTTTGGTTAATAAGCGGAGTTCCTGTTAATCCGAGGAAAATGGCGTTACGGTCACTTGACATAAGATTTGCCAGAAAACTTCCTCTCGGGTTATAGCTACGGTGTACTTCGTCAAGAAAGTAAATTCTTTGGATATTAATATTATAATCCGTTTGTTCGGTTACTTTGGATTCTTCGGAAAATTTCTGTATATTGACAACAGTTATTTCTTTTTGTCCGCTATCATTTCCTATTGCGGACAATTCTTTGATTATGGATTTAAACTCCATTTTACTGTTTACAGTTTGAACTTTAAGCCCACGTTTGGAAAATTCCCCTTTTGCCTGTTCCATAAGGTCAAGTCTGTCCACAATAAAGAAAAATTTAGGCACAATAGATTTTTGGCGGAAAAATTCAGTCAGATAAGCAACATTAAAATATGCAAGTGCAGTTTTTCCGCTCCCTTGTGTATGCCAAATGATACCCTTTTTTATGCCATCGGAGATTTTATTTTCAATAGCTAATGTTGCAAAAAGTTGGGGATAACGCATAATATGCTTTTGAATACCGTTACTTCCGTCAACATAAACTATTCCGTATTTTAAAAGCATTTTCAAACGTTCTTTTAACAATAATGAAGAAATTATCCGATTTGTAGGTTTTAATTCAGATTTGTTTGTTATATACTCGTCAGAATTTTTTATAGCAACAAGATTGTTGTCAGATAAAATTTTGTTTTCAGCTTCTTCGCTAATGTCTTTCAGCATAGAAAAAATATTTTGATTTTCTTCTCTGAAACAATTAAAAGTAATTTCATTTTGTGAAGGGGTTGCATAGAAAGCACCTTGAATAGGGACAACTGTTTCAGAATCATATTCCATATTGTTTGAAAATATCATAAATTGTGTTATATTCACAAATCTACGGAATTTTTTATTTTGGAAACGCACATTCATTCGTCTGCGTTCTGCAAGTATACCATCGTGATTATTAGGCTTTTTAACCTCTATAAATACGAGAGGAATTCCATTGATAAGTACGGTAATATCGGGTCTGAATTCATCTTCTCCGTTTTTATAGACTAATTCTGTGCAGACTTTGAAATCATTATTATCGAAGTCTTCAAAATCAATTAATCTTACACCGATAGCAGACGTTAATTTTTGGTAAAATGAACGTCCTAAATCGTTATAATCAAGAGTATCTTTAATATCATTGAGAATAGCCGATGTATTCAAATCTTTAATTGTAGGGTTTATACGTTCAATACTTTCAGTAAATATATCTGTAAAAATATTTGTATCACGGTCATATTCTTTGTTTTTCAA
>JAISIJ010000155.1 GCA_031262245.1 Oscillospiraceae bacterium
GAATTGTCCCAAAGAATATATTGTTTGCCGTATTGGCAAGCAAAAGTAATTGTGTGAGTTCCGCTTGAATAAACTGATTTAGCACCGGAAGCTTCGTTGACTTGCCAATTAGTGCCTTGTAGTAAAATTTCTCCGGCAGTCCATAAACCTTCAATATCAGCATCAGTTACATAATTCCAGTTACCGCCTATTTGCAGATAATCGTAATCATTTTGCATTACAATAATATCATTGCAACCAACTTGACCAAAATTGAAATCCGAGCCTATTAAAATAGTGCCTCCGCCTAAGGTTAGTGCTTGTGAAAATTCGGAATCACCGGGAGATGTTCTGAAATTAAAAGAATTTTCAATTTCAAGTGTTCCGCCCATAAGGTCTAAATAAGCCCCTGCATTATCTGACCAAAAATCAAGATTTTCTGTATGAAATGACATATCGCCGTTGACATACATTTCATACCCATTCAAAAATAAATCGGTATCTCTAAAAGTATGAGAATAAGGAAAATAGGCATTTCCATAAAGGTCGAGGCATAATCTGTATGCGGTTTCAGCCCATTTGTTTCCGTATTGTTCATAAGCAGCAGAAAACCAATCAACGTCTGATTGTTCGATAGTTCCGTTGCCGTTAATATCCATATAGACGTGATAATTTTCAGAAGAATTAAATTGAGAAAAATATTCAGTATCATTGATGTCCAAATATCCATCTGCATTTAAATCTAATTCTGAGGGTACAGATTCGGAAATCTCAATAGAATCGCTGTATAATTGAGTTGTTGCATCAGACAGTTCATCAGAAGTAATGATACCATCTTGATTGAAATCAAGGTAAGAATTATAAGTTGCATTAAATGTTTCACCTAAACATTCTTCAACAAATTCGCTGTCGTCAGCAGTAAGATTGTCATCGCTCCATTGATTATCGTTATCATAATTATAGGTTGTATCGCCGGGAATCATTTCGAGAGGTAATAATCCTTCTTCCCCATATCCCGCACTTACTAAAAAATTTCCTGTTCCGAAATCTTTCAAATAAATAGGAAGATATCCATTACACTCAATTTTTATATGTGCATTGTAAGGAATTTTGGCACTAACGCTGAATTCGCCGAATTCGTTTGCATATCCGATGTTAAGTTCATTGTAATCACCATCAAAGATATGAATTGAAATAGGTTCTGAATTAATTGTGTTATAACCATCAACATTTCCTTTTATTACACAACCGCTTACAGTTAGTGTATTATCTGTTGATTCTATGATTTGTTGAGCAGAAAAAGCCATAGGACTAAAAGAGGGTTCTCCAGCGTTAAAATAATCAACTTCTCCTAATCCTACTGTAATATTCTCAAATTCTTCAGCAAGTTCTTTTTCGTTTTTTGCTTGCTGAATTGAATCGGCAAATGCGGTTAAAGTATTTGCGTGAAGTATTCCCTCTGAATTACCATCACCAAACACTAAAACTTGTCCGACAAATATTATTGCAAGTGTGCCTGCAATAAAGCGTTTAAATTTTTGCATATTAGCCTCCTGATTAAAATAATAATATGCCAGTATGAATTTTCACAATGGACATTTTTATAATACTGTTATTTTTGCCAACTATTAATTTGTTGACAACTTAATACTCTCAAATTAACCACCTCCTTGCTTTTTACAATCTTAAGTAATTTAATTTTCTTCACTATATACTATAACGTTTTGGGGAACAAAATCTATTGCTTAAAATTATATATTTGTTACATTACACAATTTCTATTTAAAGAATATTGCTTTTTTAGTAAATCTATATAGAAAAATATACATAGTAAATATTCCCATACAATTATGTTTTATTATATCACAAACTATCTTACAAAAATGTCGAAACTTGTCGACAAGAAAAAAATTATTTAGAATTTTGTAATTTTGTAAAAAACATATAAAAATTCAATCTAATTTCAAAGATTTTTATTCATATTTATAAAAAACAAGGCTAACCCCTTGTTTTCTTCACAAATATTTTGGTAGATACAACAATAAATATCAAAGAGGTGCAAAAAATGGTAGTATCACATAGTTTAATGCGACCGTTGTTAGGGTATACAGGTAGTAAGTACAAACTATTAAAGAGTTTATTTAAATTTTTTCCTGATAATGTAGAAACTTTTGTAGATTTGTGTTGCGGTGGGTGTAGTGTTGGGTTGAATGTGTGGGCTGACAGGGTGATAATGAACGATAAAGATTTAGATTTAATCGGAATGTACAGCAGTTTTAAGGAGCAGGGCTATGAAAAAATAATAGAACTAATCGAGTATTATTTAGAATATTATAATTTCAGCAGAACGGAAATTTACGGACATTCAGCATATGGGCAGGAGTGGAGAAAAGGCGTTCCGGGGGTTAATAAAATTGCTTATGATAAAATGCGAGAAGATTTTAATGCGGTGATACCCGAGGAGAGAACATTTGAGGATTTCGTAAAATTCTACTTACTTACGGTATATTCTTTCGGTGGGCAGATACGTTGGGCGGGGCATAGAAGATTCAGCGAATCTGTTGGCAAGGCAGATTTTACGAGTGCAAATAAAGACAAATTGAAAAGATTTTTAGATAGACTCAGCGGTATTGATTGCGAGTTTAAGGGCGGCAGGTTTACGGAATTTAATTTTGGGGCGCTTACTCAAAACGATTTTGTTTACGTTGACCCACCGTATTTGATAACGAATGCGAGTTATGTTCTTTACAATGATGGTTGGAATGAAAATGATGAGAGAGAACTGCTAAAATGTTTGGATATGCTGAATGATAGGGGTATAAAATTCGGTTTATCGAATGTTTTGAGGTATGGCGAAAAGGAGAATATGTTACTTAAAGAATGGATAAAATCGGGGGATTTCAGGGTTGAAAGATTGGAAATGGAGTATGGGGGTGCACTCCGAAATAATAAAAAATCAAAGGAAGATATTGAAGAAGTTTTGATAATGAATTACAGGTAGACGTTTTTATTAACGCCGTAAACAAGTTATTGCTTATAGTTTTTTGTAAGGAGGGATTGTGGTATTTTTGTTTATGGGTAAGGGTAACTCTTAAACATATTTTATAAATTTGGAATACAGATTTGTGAAAAATGCCTAATCGAAATGATAAAAAAATCAATACTAAAGGGAGTATTGGTAACTGCGGTAACGGTAATGATGTTTAATAAAACATTTGTTCCGTTACATAATGAGAGTACAGCGAGAGACAGAATCTCCGCACTTGAACATACGGTTATTGATACGAATGAGGCTATTGAAAATGATTCATCAGATGAAACATTAATAGCAAAAGCGGAAAAATACGCCATAACAACGGCGATTACTACCACAACAGCGGTAACAACGACTGCTGTTACAACAACTACAACGGCAGTAACAACTGCCGTAACAGCAGAAAAAGCGGAAATTGCAGAAGAAACGGCGGCAGTTACAGAGGTTTCGGAGAATACACAAGCGGCTGAAATATCGTATATTTACGGTGAGGGTGAGCGGTTTATTGCATCGGAAAATGCAGATATGACCGCATATTATTATAAAGACCGAAGCGGTGTATTGAGAGGTGGAAGCGGAAGAGAATTGATACCCGGATATTCAGTAGGTTGCTTGATTGAACACCATAAAGAAATGTATGGTAAAATCGTAAAAATTTACGGAACGGGATTAGAGGGGTTTGAGGAGAGGCATTTTCGGATTGATGACTGCGGTTACGGTGGCGGTGATGATGAGTTTCTGATAGATTTCTATGCCGGAACGGGTGAGCAATACTTGGAATACTTAACAGCCGAGCAGTTGAGAAGAGGAAGATATAGAGGGCTGACCGTTGAAGTTATCGGTGAATGGGATACGGAAAATAATTGTGAGATTTTATATTGAGGTAAAGATAAATGAAAATAACAGAAGAATTAAAGGAGAAATTAGAGAAAATCAAGCCTGAAAAGGCGATTTTGTATCTTGATGAAAAGGGCTGGCGATTGGTGTATTCGCTGCCGTTAGTTGAGGTTTTTCAGATAGAAAAAGGTGAGGATTTCTTTCAAGCTGATGTGCCTGTTGGGTTGCAGGTAAGCAATTTCAGTTCTGCGATGTGTTCTGTTATAGAGGAGATTGCGGAATACGAAAATCGTTCATTTGATGAGGTTTTATTTAGTTTCACGGGTGATTGATATACAAAATAAAGGTACTCTTAGAAATTTTGAGTGCCTTTTTATGTGCAGAAATATTTGACAAGTAGGTGGTTTTGGGGTATAATTAATAAACAGACAGCGGTGTTTTCGGTATAAAAATAGCAGGGGTGGATTAATTGAGTGCTGAAAATAAGGGATATAATTATGATTTTAATCCGGAATATGATTTTGAGCGAGAAATTTATAAAGATTTGAAGTTGTGGTTGCAAACTAACGAAGTGTTATTTTTGGAGGGTATAAAGGGTTGCGGGAAAACACATATTGTAAAAAAACGCTGAGATCATTTTAAAGTTTTCAGAAGCATATTGGTTTGCCTAATAGATTTATTAATTGGGACATATATTTTATTAATTTTTTGGTATGTTCTTGTTGAATTTTTATAATGTTCTTTGTTCATATTTACCGCTCTCTGTTTTTCATATTATTTCGATTATGAGATTCGTATACGTTTGGTTCATTTTGGAAGTATATAAATACAATATGAAAGGGGATTTTTGTTGTGTTTTCATCACTATAAAAACGCACAATTTATATAAATTAAGTTTAAAATGGTTCTATATGGTATGATTTTTATTACTAGGGCTATATACACCATAAAAATATTATAGAATTTTAAAAAAAAACACTTGACATTTAAAAAAATATGTGTATAATTATAGTAAGTGCTTAGAAAATTATTTATGCAAGATTTATTCTTAATTTTGGCGATTAGTTTTAATCGTTATATTTTAGAGTATTGATGCGAAATTTGGTGAATTTGTATGCTTTAATAAATGAGAAACTTAATATTATAGATTAAAAATGTTATTTTAGTGCTAAAAACAGATGCGAAAACGCTTGTATATTATGATGTATGTTAGTTGAATTTTTTGTCTTTATTAAAAGCAATGCTGAAAATGTTACAGAAGAATTTTTGACAGGTTGAGCTTTCATATTAGTGGTGTTGTGTAGTGGAGTTTTGCGGAAATTCGTGAATGTCTACTGATAGATTTTTGCTTTGCACAAGGCAGATGATGGCAAGTTTGTGAGTGTGCTTAAGAGCTTTGCCAGTTAGGTTCTGCGCAATATGTTGCAAAAAATAGTTGTTATTTTGTCAATTCGTTTTCTTTTTATCAAATGGACACTTGATAGCATAATTATGGAAAAATTATAATTTGTTTTTTGTAGATGCTTGCGTGTCTATAGTTGTTTTCTTGCTGGGCAACAAATTTTTATGAATTGATGAGATATAATGGATATTGGTGGAATATTTTGTATTAATATTTTATTTCTATACCAAAAATTAAATACTATATTACTATTGCTGAATTTCATTTATTGGAAAATTTTAGCAATAACGTGATAATTACGGATAATCTATAAAAGATTTATAAAATATCTTAAGAAATTTAATAAAACTTTTTAATATTACAATTATTTATGCTATACTATATGTGATATATTTTATGGACAAGTTAAAAGTTGTATTAACATTATTTGCTATAAAAACATATTATAAAATAGTTATTATAATTTCATATTGTTTCTGCTGTTGTAATAAAATATAAGTAAGCTTTAATACACAAAATTTAAGCCGTGTAGGTTATATCGTTTTTTTGTCAAGCCCCTTTTTTATTTTAAATCAAGTTTTCATTAATCCTCTGAATGCGTTGCTAATAAAAATAAATTATCGGTTGAAGATTTTATGAAAAACTAAAATACCATTTTTAACTACATTGTGTTTTTTTGCACTATGAGAGTTTATTAAGTTCAACATTAAAGAATAACCCTGTTTTGGCGTATGGGGGTTGTTTTTGTTGTAAAAAATAATATAAGAAGTGAGATGTGTTATGCAGAAAGAAATTGAGAATAGTGTTTTTAAGGGGGTGACGTTGAATCAAGATTTTAAAAATAATGTAGATAACTCGTATTTGGCAGAAGTGTTAAAGTATGTGTTTTATGTAAAGCCGAAAAAAATGGATTATTATATAGAATATATGAGACAACTTTTTAATAAGGTAGGAAGCGGCGAATATCATTTAGTAGTATGTATTGCGAAAAAAGGCTCGATTGTATATAGAGCCTTTCTAAGGTTATTTAAAGAGATATTAGGAAATGAATTAAATAAATATTTACCAAATCAAAAAGAAATTGCTGTTATTGACACAAGGACTTTTTGTAATTATTTTGAAACTCCTGAGAATGCTGACAAACAACCTGATAGCCTTAAAAGATATATACAAAAATGTGTGGATAATGGATTAATAAAAAATCACAAAGATTTCAAGGTTTTGGTTTTTGATGATACTTTGAACATAGGTAGAAATGCTTTTGATTGCATTAATTTATTGAAGAGAAGAGGCTTAAATTTTGAAAATATAAATTATGCATCACCTGCAATAAATGAAGAAGTTTTTGACGATGAAATTGGTTACGATCATTGTTGTTTTTATTGTGATTTTAAAGATTTTAAATTTAATAATGAAACGAATGAATATAATACAAATAATGTAATTCTTTTAGACCGAAACAAATTTTCTAAAGATAGGGATAAAGAAAATGCTAAATTGGTAAAATTATTTATTCCTGAACAAATTAATGATTATTTTTCATCTAATTTTGTCAGCACATCGGAGATTATTTCTCGTGCATTTCAACTGAACCAATTCGCTCATAGTGCGGACATTCCGTATACCTCGTATTGTGCCTACGCCAAAACCGAAAATCTTGAATTAATCAATAAAATAAATGCCCTTTTAACTAAAAATAAAACCGAGTTGGAACGCTCTTTAAATTACGAATATTGTTATCCAAAATCATTGCAAATTAAAGATTGCGGTAGTGTAAATATAAAAACATCTATTTTGATTTTGGGATTCGATAAGAAAACAGGGTCTTATGCTGGAATTCGTATTTGGGAAAGATGTCATATGGATGATATGAAAAATAAGAAAGCAGATACTATGACTTTCTTCCCTTTCGTAACTTTTCCACCCTTAAAATTAAGTGAGTTGAAAAGTGAATACGATTCATTTTTTAGCGAAGAAACTATTTTTTCTGAAGAAGAAATTATTTGCAAGCCTGCTTTGTATAGTGAATTCTGGAATGAAGAATTTCTTAATCAATGCAAAATTGATATTAGCAAAGCTGAAACAGGTGAATGTACAATTGAAGAGAAAAAAACATATGAAAAAAAATATTTCCGTTTAAAATCCCTTGTTGAGCACACTTCAAGGAGATTAATAAACACTAAAACTTCTTTGTTGTTATGGGATTTCTTTGAAAAATTAAAAGATACAGAAATTATTAACGATAAAGAATGTGACGACTTGAGAAATAATTTAGCTAAATGTGTTGCAAGGCAATTTTTTCAATTCAAATATATAACAAATGAAAAATATAAAAAAATTGATAAAATTTGCAAATTTTTAGATTCAGTATATAAATCAAAAAATATAAAAGAAAATCTTGATAATTTACTGAATTATAATTGCGGATATAAAGTACCTTTTGAGCTTGCGGATAGATTCTTTTTTAAAGGTCATCCCTATGATAAAGGAGAATCGTACGAAGCAAGAGATAAAGTTATAGCAGAATATACTAACCTTGAATTTAGCTCTCATAAAAATGGAAATTCAGATTATTATTTGTTATTCAATCAGGAAATCGGTGCATTTTTCAATAAATTAAAAGATAGAGACTTAACCGAGCATAAACTTCCACCCTATCCTATTTGTGAGATTTTCAACAAAGTTATTTCTAAGATTTGCAAATGCTCTGTTGAAAATTTAAAGAATGATGATATTTTTGCTGATTGTATTTCCTCTTTGGTGTCTTTGTGTGAAGATGGTTTCAGCGGAACTGTTTCATATTTAGAACCATATCACAAGAAAGCACATAATAGCAAAGAGAAAAACGAAATTATTGATTTTTACGTTGTTAATTGCGGACAACACGGGGAAACTTCTGTTCTGGTAAACGAGTTTTATTGGAGTGATTTCCAGTGTTTAAACCAAAGTTTGAAAATAGCTCTTAGTAGTATATATTTTGAAAAAATTAGAGGAAATAAATATAATGATAAAGAACTTGAGGGTGTCATTTGTTCCTTGGGAAAGCAATTTGTTTCTGAAATTCAAAAGATTACCGATAAATATAAAGATAGTTTTCGTGGCGATAAATACGAGTTGTTCGTCAAAGAAATAGAAAAATTTCCTGATTTAATAATAAGTGCTTTTCATAAAAGCAGTTTTGACAAATTTACTTTGTACAATAGTCCCATTGTTGATAGTCGAAGATTGTTTGAACAATCTTGCGCTTATCAGAAACAAAAATTTGGTTTTAAATTTACTGGTGATGAAAAAGACGAGGAGGTAATAAATTTTTTAAAGGAAATAATAAAAATAAGGTTGCC
>JAISIJ010000325.1 GCA_031262245.1 Oscillospiraceae bacterium
TTTTCCTGTGCAAATTTATAACCTTTACCTTTAACTGTATTAACGTGGATAAATACAGGGTGCTGATATGTTTTGGCAGTTTGTAGAACTTTGTCAAGTTCCTCCATATTATGCCCGTCAACAGGACCTAAGTAAACAAAACCCATATTCTCAAACATATTGGTGAGGTGAACAAATTCTTTTATCATATCTTTGCTTGTTTTCAAGACTTTTATTAAAGGTCTGCCGAAAACAGGTGTTTTATTTAAAACATTTTCAAGGGATTTTTTTGCAATAACATAATCTTCGCTATGGCGGATTTTTTTCAGATATTTTGCAATTGCACCGACATTTTTTGAGATAGACACTCCGTTGTGATTGAGAATAACAATGAGATTGCTGTTATGCACCTGTCCCGCATTATTAAGACCCTCATAAAACATACCGCCTGTCATTGCACCGTCGCCCACTACAGCTATGGCATAGTGATTATCGCCGTTAAGCCGCATACCCGCAAGCAAACCGCAAACAACACTTACAGAAGTGGAGGAATGTCCCGTAATAAAGGGGTCGTGTTCACTTTCATCGGGATTTTGAAAACCCGATATACCGTCTTTTTGGCGTAATTTTGAAAAATCACGCCCTGTAAGTATTTTATGTGTATAGCATTGATGTCCCACATCAAAAACTATTTTATCTTGAGGCGAGTTGAAATTTCTGTGCAGTGCAACAGTCAATTCGACTGTCCCCAAATTTGAAGCAAGATGACCGCCGTTTTTTGAAACGGTATTTATAATCTCACGGCGAATGTCCTTGCAAAGCTCTTTACATTCTATATAATCAAGTGATTTAACTTCTGTCATAATAATCCTTTTTGTGTTATTAATATGTAAATTTCCCATACAAAGCCGAATTGTAACCATAAAATAACCCATTATACCGAAAATAAATATGTTTGTCAAATTTTATTGACAAGATTTTTATTTCAGTATATAATTAAAATATATGTATTATGAATTAAGGAAGTAATTTATGGCTGATAAAAAAGATTATTATGACGTGTTAGGGGTTAATAAAGGTGCAACAGACGATGAGCTTAAAAGAGCGTTCAGAGGTCTTGCAAGGAAATATCACCCCGACTTAAACCCCGATAATGCCGAAGCAGAGGCAAAATTTAAAGAGATTAATGAAGCTTATGATGTTCTTTCCGACCCTGAAAAGAAATCACGTTATGACCAGTTCGGTCATGCGGGAGTTGACCCCTCATACGGCGGAGGAGGCGGTGGTTTCGGCGGATTTTCAGGAGGATTTAACACCTCTGCTTTTGACGATATCCTCGAACATATGTTCGGCGGTTCGTTCGGCGGCAACAGGTCGTCCTCTGCAAACGCTCCTCGTCGAGGTGCAGATATTGCCGCTAATGTTACACTCTCTTTCCTTGAGGCTTGTAAAGGTAAAAAGATTGAACTTACTATTCCGAAAGTTGACAGTTGCCCGGATTGTAACGGAACAGGAGCAAAAGCCAGCAGCGGTGTTGATGTTTGTCCCGATTGCAGAGGAACGGGAACCGTTAAAACCACAACCCGCACTATTTTCGGTGCAATGATGACACAATCAAAACCCTGTTCAAAATGTTCGGGTAAAGGTAAAATAATCAAAGACCCCTGTGCCAAATGTAACGGTATGGGTAAAATTCGCATACAGAAAACACTTCAGGTTGATATTCCCGCCGGCATTGACAACGGTCAGGCTGTAAGAGTTCAAGGTGAGGGTGATATAGGTTCAAACGGCGGCGGTAAGGGTAATTTGATTGTCAATGTAACAGTTCGTAACGATAATTTCTTCTCTCGTGACGGTTATGATGTACATTGTGATATTCCCATAACATATACCCAAGCTGTTTTAGGCGACAAAATCACCGTGCCTACCATAGACGGCAAAGTCGAACAGGCTATACCCGAGGGGACACAAACAGGTACTATTTTCCGCCTTAAAGGCAAAGGCATTAAAAAAATCGGACGTTCGGATTACGGCGACCAATATGTTACAGTAACCGTTGAAATCCCACGCAATCTTTCAAAAACACAAAAACAAATCCTTGTCGATTTTGAAAAATCCCTTTCAGAAGATAATTATGCAAAACGCAAAAGTTTCTTTGAGAATTTAAAAGATAAATTAAAAGGTATGTAGTAATAAATGCAGTTATACCGGAACAAATCTGATTTTGTTTCGGTATGACAACGTGTTTACGGCAAACATTGCCGTATGCCGTATTAAGAAAAGAAGAATTTTTATGAAAAAAATAATAGCTCTGTTGTTATGTTGTATGGTGCTTTTTGTTGCCTGTAAAGAAGAAAAATTTGAGGGATATCAAGGTAAACATTATATCCTTACCTTTGCTCCCGAAAATGACTATACCCCTACACAGGAACAAACTGACAAAGAAGTGGAAATAATAACTTCACGAGCCGCACTTTACAGTGCTGCCGCAAAAGTTACAGTTAATAACAAACAAATATCCGTTGATATTCCGAAAGACAGTACCAACTGGTTTTTGGGTGAAAAATTGCTTACGGAGAAATTGGCAAAAAACGCAAGACTGCTTTTTGTTGAGGGTAATGCCGAAGAGAGCAGTTTAAATAAAGAAAATCCCGAAAAAATCATATTGGAAAATGAAGACGTTGAAACAATCTCGCCTGTTGAAATAAACGGAAAAGACGGTGATACCCAATATGTTTTAAGCTTTGTTTTTGATGAAGAGGGAAAGAAAAAATTTGCCGATTCCACAACAGAACTTGCAAAAAATAACGGTAAAATATCTATCTGGCTTGACGATGTTATTTTAGCGGTTTTTACCGTTAACACGCCGCTTCTTGACGGTAAAACTTATGTTACCGGGAATTTTACCGCCGAAACAGTTATGGGAATTGTTACAGAAATTAATACCGGAACTCTGCCTTACGCGTTGAAAGTTGTGAAGTAAATGAAAAAATCCACACATTCCGTATATCTCGGTATTATTTTAATACTGACAGGTATAATTTTTATGTTATTAGGCGAAAAAGACACTTGGGGCATTATAGCGAGCATATTAGGTACAATTTTAATAATTTCGGGCTTTTGTATGATTTTCGGCGCAATAGCCGTATTTGTTATGAATTCTGTATTTGAAAATAAAAAAAGTAAAAGAAAATAAACTTAAAGGAGAGCAAAATGAAGTACTACATAGGGATTGACCTCGGCGGAACTAATATAGTATCGGGTGTTGTTGACGAAAACTATAATATACTTGCAAAATCCTCTGTACGCACTAATTTACCACGCCCCGATTATGAAATAGCGGCGGATATGGCAAAAACCGCTTTAGCTGCCTGTGACCAAATTGATATCAGCATTGACAGGATTGAATGGATTGGTATAGGCACTCCCGGTATTGCAGATAATCGCCACGGTGTTATTGAATATTCAAATAATTTAGGTTTTAAAAACACCCCTATGGCAAGATATATACAGGAAAATATTGCATCGTTTTCACATCGTGAAGGAACACAAAAACCTGTTTATCTTGCAAATGATGCCAATGCGGCAGCTTACGGTGAATTTGTTGCGGGTGCGGCAAAAGGTGCGGTCAATGCTGTTGCAATCACTTTGGGAACAGGTGTCGGCGGCGGTATTATCATTGACGGAAAAATTTATGTCGGTTCTAATCTTGCTGGTGCTGAAATCGGACATACCGTTATACAGGTTGACGGACCTCAATGCTCTTGCGGAAGACAAGGATGATTTGAAACATTTTCCTCTGCAACAGGCTTAATCCGTATGACTAAAGAGGCAATGGAAGCAAATAAGTCAACTGGAATGTGGGAATGGCTTGAGAAAAACGGAGGTAAAGTCAGTGCGAGAACTCCGTTTGATTGTATGAAAATCGGCGACCCCACAGCAAAAAAAGTTGTTGATGATTATATTAAATTCCTTTCAGCCGGCATTACAAACGTAATAAATGAATTTCAACCTGATATACTCTGTATCGGCGGCGGTGTTTGCAATGAGGG
>JAISIJ010000328.1 GCA_031262245.1 Oscillospiraceae bacterium
GCAGTAAAATACATATTTATAAAAGAACAAATCTCTACCATCTATATTATTAGTGTAAAATTTAAAAATACTATCCATACTATTCAATTTATTTAAAAAATTTGAATATAAAGAATTACTACCTAATAAGTCATTAGAAAACACACCATAAAATTTAATAGAATATTCTGTGAAATAAACACCAATTGCAAGTTTTATATCCGGAAACATACAGCGGACAAAAGATTTATTAATTTCTTTTTTTATTTCTTTCTTTATTTCATTATCAATAAAATTATCATCTAAATAAGATTTAAATTCTTCTGCTAATTTTTTATAATTCATACCTATTCTCCTTGAAACGTTAATAATCTAAAAAGAAGATAAACAATTGTGTACGAATACAATCATTCACAATATATGTGTATAAAATGTTATTATACTATATATTTTTGAATTTGTCATTACGAATTTTTTGAATTATAGAAAATTTGTTTAAAGTATACAAAAAATAATCACATTAGCTAATGAATTGTTGACCGCCGTTAAGTTTGACGGAGTTTATAAAATTGCTGACGGGGTTGTAAATATTTTGGATAAAGCGTTGATAAAACGTGAGTTTCTTAAACTGGTAGAAAATACAACAGACAGCGAATTATAAATAAAACACAAAGAAAGGGTGAAATAAATAGTGGTTACAGTTAAAACATTTTTAGAAAAGCTGGTAGAAAAAGGCGAAGTTGCTGATACACGAGGGGTTCAGCTTAAAAAAGAAGGAACTGACGAGGTTGTGATGTATATGCGAATTTCCGCATTGCTCGATTCGGGTTCGGAAGTTTTGGGAAAAGAGTATGGAAGTTTGGCTGAAGAAAAGGATATTTTGACAGTTTACTTTAAGGCTTAAGATTTTTACTTTACAGGCTTGCTTATTTTTGTTATAATAAAATAAGCAAGTTTTTTGTTGAAATCTGAAAATGCTATGTGCAAAACGCCAAAAAGATAAGCGTTAATTAATGCTTTTTTAGATTTTTATACAAACTTTTATAAAAATTTAATCAAAATTCGTTTTCATAATATCATTCTTCAACAGATATAATATCTTCACTACATTCGAGCTTTGAAGCAACATAGTTGATCATATCATCTATACGCTCATCAGAAAATTCAGTATTATCCACTAAATCATCATTGAAATCGGATGTGCCATTACTACGAATAACCTGTACAGAGCCAATTCTTTGAATACCACTCATATAATCAGGAACATTATCATCCAAATATATTTTTACTTCTGTAATGGTTTCATTATCATCTTCGTCATTATCATCCAAAGATGTAGTTACTTCTGTAATGGTTTCATTATCCTTTTCGTCATTATCATCCAAAGATGTAATTACTTTTGTAATGGTTTCATTATCCTTTTCGTCATTATCATCCAAAGATGTATTTACTTCTGTAATGATTCTATCATTATTTCCGTCATTTCCATTAAACGATTCGTTAACATTTTCAAATAAACTGTCCATAATAAAAATTCCCCTTAATTAAATATTAAAATTATTTTAAAAATATATTGTATCATATTATTTGAGCGTTGTCAACATTTTAAATATATTTTTTTAGATTAGCGGTTACTTTCGGTATGTTGATGTTGTGTAGTGCGGATTTCCGTGAGAAAATCATATCATTTTTTGAAAAACGGAATGGTGGGTATGTTTCGTATACTACTACAAAACTTCTCATCCCGAAGATTTTGTTAAGAAAGATTTCGAGTTGGGGTATGTGCCTAAGGGGTTGGAATTAACAAGTATTCAGTATCACGATAATTCGACAATGCTTTGGTATACATTGCCGAGCGAATACAGCGGTACAGGGGTTATTTCCGCTAATTCGCTTAGTAAGTATGTAAGTGTTCAATTTGGCATTGCTGATGATGTGCCGATTGATATTGATAACGAGCATTGCACAATTTATGAGCGTGAGTATAACGGTATTGAATATACTATTCACGAAACCAATGAGTCGACAATGGCAAATATTATATTATTTGCTAAGGAAGATTATTATTTTATCCTTAGAGAACCTTTCGCAATGGGTATTGAGGAGTTGTATGAAACCGCCAAAAATACCGTTGCCGTGCCGTTTACGGATAAGGAGCTTTATGAATCTGAAAACAGCATAAATGAGCGTTTTGCCAAAATCCAAGAAAGAAAGTTTGAGTTTACTTATCTGCCTGAGGGGGTTGAGCTTAGAGATACAGAGGTTTTGGGGGATAATGCAGGGACTGTAGGTATTTTCTGTTTTGATGCGGAAAAAGGTTTTGACGCTATAACCTTAATGTATAATAAAGCAGATAATTTAGGGCTTAATCTCACTTATGAAGCATACGAGGATGGTATTAAAACACAAGTAGTAGATGGAATATGTTATTTTTGCGGAACGATTGATACTACCGAGAAAGGTTGGCAAAATACTATTGCGTGGGCTGATTCAACATATGAATTTGTTCTGAAATATGATGATAGTATTTCTTTTGAGGAGATAGTTAAGGTTGCTCAGAGTTTGAAGGAAACAAAATAAATTTAGGTAGATTGATAATTTTAGCGTATATTACTGCGTAGACAGAACGCTTCTTAACGTAAAACAAAATTTATTTTAAGGAGCGTTTTTATTATGGCGAAGAAATTTTTGGCATTCATTATGTGTTTGGTGTGTATGGTTGGATTGGCGGTGCCTGTTAGTGCAGAGCAGAGTTTTGTTACTTTCGGAGCGGAAACAATCAATTTAAATGTTGATTTAAACCGTTCAGGTAGCACTATCACTTATACAGGGAGTGCAAGTGGCACTAACATTATTGGAATATTGTTTAAGAACGATGTTCCCGTTGATAGCAAATCAACCAGTTTAACAGGTTCTTATATTTATGTTACTGATACTTACACTTCTGGAACATCGGGAATATATCGTGTGCAGTTAGAGGGGAATGTTGCATTAAGTACGGGTTCAGAAACCGTTTACAAATCAAAAACAAAAGCACTATAATAATTAAAAATCAGCTTTACGGCTGATTTTCTTTTTACAGCCAAAAATTTTACAAAAACTTAATCAAAAATCTTTTTCGTGCATTGTATTTATAAAGAGATAAAATTACGAGGAGGTTTTTGTATGAATAAGGTGAAATCGGTTGGAAACATAAAGATT
>JAISIJ010000233.1 GCA_031262245.1 Oscillospiraceae bacterium
TTTTGAGAATTTTCTTCAAAGTTAAACCAGAACCGACACAACATCGTTGTAAAATTGTGGATTTTGTGTTATAATATTAGTTAATATGGTCAGAAATCTGGTCAAAATTAAGGAGGAAAACCAATGAGAATGGCAAGAAATATTTATCATCGTAAAGACGGACGTTTCGAGGGGAGATATGCAGACGGATTTAATGCAAATGGAAAGCCAAAGTATCGCTCTGTTTTCGGCAAGACATACAACGAAGTTAAGGATAAACTGGAAAAAGCGAAGAACTTTTCTACAAATTCACAGTCGCCAACGGCGAATAAATCCACAGTTACAGGGGCAGTTTCGGAATATCTGAACGAGGCAAAAATTCGAATTAAGCCATCCACGCTTGGAATTTACAGCCGATATATCGACACATATATCGTACCATATTTCGGCAACACTCGCTGTGATAAGCTTACAGCGGAAGTGTTGCAAAATTTTGCAAATAAACTCCTTGAAAACGGATTGTCGGTAATTACCGCACAATCCGTTTTTAATTTTTTAAAGTCAGCTTTGTTCGCTGACAAAGAGTGCATATTCGAGGTGAAATTTCCAAAACAAGTAAAATCAAATACTGAGTATCTTTCGGTAAATGAACAAAAACGCCTTGAAAAGGCAGCAAAAGACCGTGGTTCAACCGATTATATCGCCGTTATGATTTGCCTTTACACGGGAATTCGAATCGGCGAACTTTGTGGTCTGATGTGGAATGATATTGATTTTGAGTGTAAACTACTCCGTATTAATCGCACAATTCAGCGAATTCGCTCGGACGGCGAAAACAAAACAGAGGTTGCATTCCTAACTCCGAAAAGTACAACTTCAACCAGAGAAATTCCACTCCCCGATTTTCTGATTGAATTGCTCCAAAATCACCGCTTAACCACCGATGGTGAATACCTTTTAAATTACAAAAACAAGCCCATCGAACCACGAACTTTACAATATCGCTTCAAAAAAATTCTACAAGCCGCCGATGTTAAAGATGTCGGATTTCATTCCTGCCGTCACACATTTGCTACAAGAGCCTTGGAGAGCGGGTGCGATGTGAAATCCTTATCGGAAATTCTCGGTCACGGTTCGGCAACAGTCACCTTGAATAAGTACGCTCATTCAAGTACCGAACACAAACGTGGCTGTATGAATGCTATATGTAACAATTTGGTTGAAATATATTCTTTCGATTGATTGTGGCAGATTTCTGGTCAACGGCAATAAAAAATGCCGTGGTTAGTGGGTTTATGGGCTGTATTTCGTAAATTAATAAAATTTACGAAAAATAAATACGATGTTTATAGATGATATAATTTAAATTAAAAGTTAGATTAAAAAGGAGAATTGTTATGAGAAAAATTCTATCAGTACTTATTTCATTACTGCTTTTTTCAACGGTTTTATTTTCATGCAAAGATAAAAAATCCGAAACTGTTAAAAATTATATCGGCGATAGTTTTATTATTTCAGATTTTAGTGGTGAGATTAAAAATGTTGATGACGCAATAAAACTTACTACTGATTATTTAAAATTAGGTAAGAAACAATCATTGCAGGAGCAAAGTACAAATGAAATTGATAATTTGGATTTCTATCGATTAGAGCAGATGTATGATGGAATTCCTGTATATAAACGTAATATTGTAGCTACTGCAATTGAGGGCGAAGCGAACTTTTTATCCGGAAACTTCATTTCTATATCCAATATCTCTACTGAGCCTAAAATTGATGAGGGAACTGCCAAATTAAAGGCAACTGAATATTTAAATGGTATGGATTATACTGATGTTGAAATTTCTAATATTGGTTTGACTATTTATACATTTGATATTGAACCTACACTTTGTTGGAAATTGGAAATTAATATCTTAGATTTTACTTTATTTGTTGACGCAAATAACGGAGAAATTGTCGAAATAATAAGTGATATTGATTTCATTTCAACTGATACAGCACAAGGACAAACAGGGATTACTTATACATTGCCTATTATTACCGGGAGTCCTGCTCATTTAGGAAATGAAGAAAAAAATGTATATGTTTATAGTACGAATTTTATTCATAAATTTGGCGAAAATTTTAGGGTAGTTAATTATGGAACTCTAAATAATGTAACTTCAAGTAGTAAATCCGCTGTAGATGCCCTTGGGAATATGATGAAAATTTATGATTTTTATGATAATGTTCTATTTAGAAAAGGGTTCGACGATAATTACTCTGAATTAAATATTGTTGTAGATATACTTTCAACAGAAGGTAAAAATGCCTTTTGTAGTGGAAATAATATTTGTTTTGTTGTCGGTAAATCAAATGAGGTTCAATATTCTGCAAATTTAGATATTGTGGCACATGAATTTACACACGCCGTTAATGAATACACTTGGGGTGGTGGCGAAGGTTCAGCAAAAATAAGTGAAAGCAGTGCAATTGACGAGGCTTTTGCTGATATTTTCGGCGAGATTATAGAAAAATATTCAACAGGTAATCACGATTGGAGAATAGCTGAAGATATACGCAATTTAAAAGATGGAAAATGGCGTAAATATGAGCAAAATCTTAATACTAATGAAAATTATTTTAATTCGCAAATATTAAGTTACTGTGCATATTTTTTAACAAGCGGTTTTGAAAATTCCAGTGAAGAATTAAGAAATCAATTACAAAATTTTAATTTAAATGACGAAAATGATTTAATCAACTTTTCTAAACTTTGGTATATAACTATGCTTATGCTGCCATCAAATCCGACTTTTCAAGATGTTGCTAATGTTTGTAGTAACTCTTCGTTAATATTATATGATGCTGAGTTAATAACATATGAACAATCAAAAGCAGTAACTGTGGCATTTGCCATACAGGGTTATATGCCTGATTTAAAAAATATAGTATCTGATAATATAAATATTGATTTTGAAGATTTTACAAAAGTTTTTGATTTAGTAATTCCGACAATAAATGATGACTCTACACAAAATGAAACAACGTCGTCAGAAAGCGAAATAACAAACGAAAATGTTGCGGATGTTTTTGGGGAGTTGTTGAGAAAATATTTTGATATAACTGGTTTCCACGAATATTTAGCAACTTCAGATGAATTGATAATCGTTGATGGGTGTTATTTCAGTAAAATAATAGAACCAAATGTTAATTCTATTGAAACTTTTCGTAGCTTTCTTGCTGAAAGCTATTCTTTGGAACTTGTTGATAAAATATTAAGCCGTTATGAACCATATGAAATGGAAGTTTATAATCCATCAGAAGATAATTATGATGTTAAATTGCACAAAGATTTGGTAGAAAAGGATGGTGCATTATATATTCATACATGGGATGCAGGATGGTTTGATCATGTTTTAGATGAAACCATAGAATTGATTGATGTTAAAGATAATATTTATGAGATATCTTTTTTATCCCCTTGTACACCCGCTATGGAAATAGGTTCATATTATGTTTGTGAATTTCAAAAATTAAATGATAAATATAAACTTATTGATATAGAGGAAGTTTGTGGGGAATTTCAACGCTTGAAAGAAATCGAATTAAATGGAATTTTATATGCAAGACCCTCAGAAAACTCAAAACCCCTGTTTTCTATAAATAATGAAACATTAAATCTACTTTATTCTTATGAATTTGATAACGAAGTTTGGTATTTAGTACAAGGTTATCAGGTTAAAAATTGCGAAATATATTTTGATTATAATAAATATTATGGTGAATGGTACAAAGAAGAGGGGCATTGTTATGGTTGGATAAAAGAAGATAAAGACAGCGAAAAAGAAAAATCGTACACTACAAAAGTTTCCCCTGTCGAAAACTTTGAATATGAAATAAAAGACGATAAAGTTACAATTACAGAATATATCGGTGACGACGAATCTGTCATAATCCCCGATAAAATTGAAGGATTAGCCGTTACAACAATCGGAAAAGAGGCTTTTTACGAGTGCGACAGTTTAACTTCCATTGAAATTCCCGACAGCGTTACGGAAATCGGAGGAGGTGCTTTTGCCAGTTGCGACAGTTTAACTTCTATTAAAATTCCCGACAGCGTTACGAAAATCGGAGAATATGCTTTTTTCCGTTGCTATAATTTAACTTCTGCTACTATTCCCGACAGCGTTACGATAATCGGAAAAGTTGCTTTTTCCGAGTGCGAAAGTTTAACTTCTGTTAAAATCCCACCCGGCATTACAGTAATCGAAAATGGAGTTTTTTCCCGTTGCTATAATTTAACTTCCATTGAAATTCCCAACAGCGTTACGGAAATCGGAGTACTGGCTTTTTCCCGTTGCTATGACTTAACTTCTGTCACTATCCCCTACAGCGTTACGAAAATCGAAGAAGATGCTTTTTTAAGTTGTGATAATCTGACTGAAATTAAAGGCGTTCTCGGTTCATATGCCGAAGATTATGCAAAGGGAAACTATTATTCTTTTGTCCCAATAAGTTAATCTGAAAAAGACTAATAGCAACTAAAAACTTTTGTTAAAGTTAGGTGAGAAAATTGAGTATTTTAATTCATATTTATTTTTCAAAGTTATGTTGTAGAACAGATATTCGAAAGTTGCAATCTAAAATAAGTTCACTAGGCTATAACGTAAATCTTTATCGAAAAAGTAATGGAGGAATAGGTTGCGATAATGGATATTATGTTAGTGTATCACATACAATAAACTTTTCAGCATTGGCTATTTCTAATCAACCGTTAGGAGTAGATATAGAAAGTATAAAAAAAACTAAATTACCATTAGCAGACACTATATTTACTTTGGCAGAAAAAGAACGCTTAATGCACACATATGAATTTGCAACAGAATATATGAAAATATTTACTGCAAAAGAGGCATATTTGAAATTTAAAGGTATAGGAATTTTAAACCCCTTATCTGAAATTGAAACTACAAGTAAATGTAATATATCACAAGATATAGTACCAATCAAACACTATTATGTTAATGGCTCATTAATTCTTGCCGTCTGTGGTCAAGGTTTGGTGTCCTTTAGAAACCAAACAAAATTAAAATTTAATACTATTTAAATTATTGAGTTGTGATATAAGGTGAATATTATAATAAAAAATGGAGGATTTCACAATGGGTGATAGTAGTGGATATTCTGGGAATAGCGGAGATGGCTATACATCTTCTGACAGTTACGGCGGATATTATAATCCTAACTCTGGATACAGTAGACAGGATAGTTATGGTGGATACTATAATCCAAACTCTGGGTATAGTAGTCCTGACAATTATGGTGGATATTATAATCCCAATTCTGGATATAGTAGTCGAGACAGTTATGGTGGATATTATAATGATAATACTGGTTATACAAAATCCGATGACAGTTATGGGGGCTATTATAATGGAGGTGGTAGTGGAAAGTAATTTTCTCCCCAAAGAATCTCATAAGCCTTTGAGTTAGGGAACGATATTCAAATATGATGTAGACCAATTTGCTTGTTTTGAGAGGTGAAAATTATGGCAAATATAATGATAACCGATAAGTGTAATCTAAAATGTTCGTATTGTTTTGCAAATGAATTTGTAAACAAAACAGAAAATGAAATAAGTCTTGAAAATTTTATATCTGCTATGAATTTTATCACACAAGATAAAACTGAGCGGATGATTGGTTTAATCGGAGGAGAACCTACTACGCATTCTAATTTTGCTAAAATACTTAAATTGGTTATTGAAAATGAAGATATAAATATTGCTACATTATATACAAATGCTATTGATATAAAAAAGTATGCAAATGAAATATCGCATCCCAAATATCGTATTTTGGTTAATTGTAATTCCCCTGATGATATAGGGCAAGATAATTTTAACAAAATGTGTGAGTCGTTAGATGAACTTATTTTATTTCGTTATATGAGAGAGAGAGTAACCCTTGGAATCAATATGTACAAACCCAATTTTGAATATAAGTATATTATTGCTTTACTAAAAAAATACGGATTTAAGCGTGTCAGAACTTCAATAACTGTTCCAAACACAAATAACAATAAAAATATAGATGCCCATAAATATTTTCAATCTATAAAAGAATATGTAAAACAGTTTTATTTTGAATTACTTGAAAGTGGCATTGTACCTTACTACGATTGTAACAAAATCCCTACTTGTCTGCTCTCTGAAAATGATTATAACTCATTTGAAAAATTCATATCCGAAAATAGAAGTATTTATGCAAATCTCCGTCATTCTGATATTTCTTCTTCGATAGTACGTTGTGCACCAGTAATTGATATTTTACAGGACTTAAAAGCAGTAAGATGTTTTGGTCTCTCAAAATATACAAAAATTGATATTGGTCTTTTTTCCGGTATTGAGGAATTGAAAAATTACTATAAAAATACAATTGATGATTTTGCTTTTAACACAGCATATTCATCAAAATGTGTTAATTGTCACAACAGAACAACTGAAAAATGTATGGGAGGTTGCTTAGCCTTTAAGATACATGATATTATAAATATTAGAGATATCTGTAATAGAAAGATGCTGATGAAAGGTGAATATATATGAACACCATACACCTTAGAAAACTTGATTTTACTAAAGATATTAAATTTTTATACTCGATATATATGGAACATAATGAACAGTATTTGTTTTCAAATAAAATTGTAATAAATAGTATCCAAGATTTTGAAAGTTGGTTTATAAATAATATTCACGGATATTATCACGATTTTTATATTGCTGAATGTTCAAATGCTGTTGTAGGTTTTGCATATACGTATGAATTCCGCCCATTTGATCTTAATTGCAAAATATGTGTTTATATAAAATCAGAATTTCAAACTACCGGAATGGGTGGAATTGTAGCGATAACATTTATAAACGAATTATTTACTGGATATCCATTAAAAAAAGTGTATGCTCCTATATTTGGATATAATAAACAAAGTCTTATGAGTAATTTACAAGCAGGTTTTGTAGAAGAAGGTGTACTTAAAGAATATAGATATCACAATGGTTTTTTTTATGATTTGCATCTTCTTTCTATGTATCGGGAAACTTTTTATGATAGATGGAAACAGTTTATATCTGATAAGGAAATAATTAAAATATGAATAATTATCCCGATTATAATGTTCCGGTTTATAACAATCTATATGAATTCATTAAATTTTCTACAAAACAGTTTGGCGATCGTATCGCTTTTGAATTGCCAGATACTACTGTTACATATAGAGAATTTGAAAATAGAGTAATGAATTTAGTTAGTCACTTTGCCGAAGTTAATAGAAGATATATTTTTCTTAAAATAAGCAATCCATTTTTATTTGCAGTCGCATATTATGCTGTGGTGATATCCAATAATATTGCAATTTTATATGACCATAAAAAAGAACTGCCAAAAGTATTTGATAGTCTTGTGATATCAATTGTTACAGATGATATAATTGATTCTTTTATTCATACTTGTAAAAAATGTACTGTAAAACCATATGTAATTGAAAGCAATGCTGTATCTACTATTTTGTTCAGTTCAGGAACTTCTGCTGAACCTAAAGCCGTAATGTTAACGCAAAGAAATATTTGCACTAACGTTATTGCAGGAATGCAAAAATATTTATATAATGTAGATATGCGTTATGTGAATATTTTGCCATATTATCACGCTTTTGGCTTAACTTGTGATTTAATCGCCCCCTTATATTCTGGAGGGACAATATGTATCTTACAAAATAATTTAAGCTTTTTTTCTGAATTGCCTAAATTAAAACCAAATGTTATAAACGTTCCTCCTATAATTGCAATGGGGCTTTTGTCACGCATAAAAGAAAAAGGTATTATAGAAGCTACAGGTGGGGCATTAAGAAAGATACTTTGTGGTGGAGCTGGATTAAGTGAAACAATTTCCTCGGATTTGCGGAAACACGAAATTTATGCATATGGGTGCTATGGTATTAGTGAATGTTCGCCATGTGTTACAGTTAATCGTGATGAATATTTTAAAGATGGAAGTGCTGGAATACCATTAAATTGTAATGAAGTGAAAATAGCAAGCGATAATGAAATATTAATAAAAGGCACAAATGTGATGAAAGGCTATTTTAAAAATAATATAGAAACCCAAAATACAATTATTAATGGTTGGTTATATACAGGTGATTTGGGGTATTTTGATAAAAAAGGTTTTCTCTTTATTATAGGAAGAAAAAGTAATACTATCATTTTTGAAGATGGTACAAAATGTGTGCCTGAAACTATAGAAAAACAGATTAATGTATACAAAGATGTTGTTGAATCATTGGTTTATGTGGAAAAACAATTTGATGAATCCTATCTTTGTGTGAAAGTTTTTGTTAATGATACGGCAGATGAAACAGATGTAAAAAATCATATTAATATTATTAATTCTGGGTTAAATAATCATAAAATACACAATATAACAATTCAAAGAAAACCATTAGAAAAAACGTCAACCGGGAAAATAAGGAGACAATTATATGAATATTAAAGACCAAGTATATGACATATTAATAAAAAATATGGATTCTAAAAAGCATAATATTTCCGATGAAGATTTTCTATACGAGGA
>JAISIJ010000241.1 GCA_031262245.1 Oscillospiraceae bacterium
TGTATTTAAGTACATTATTGCGTTGAGTATCTCTTGAATTTCCCTAAACATAATATGGTATCGATAAAAAGGCTCTGTATCAAGATGTTGAAAATTGCACCAAAACACGCCTTTTTCAAAATGATATTTATGCAACAATGTTTCAACAAAACCTCTGTGAATGGAAGTCGGGTCAACATCATCAAAAATAGGAGCATAATGGGTATTTTTTTTGAGATATTCGA
Organism: Oscillospiraceae bacterium; assembly: GCA_031262245.1. Classification (GTDB taxonomy): domain Bacteria; phylum Bacillota; class Clostridia; order Oscillospirales; family Ruminococcaceae; genus BNZF01. The sequence continues at coordinate 225 of JAISIJ010000241.1, forward strand.
CAATATCCGAGAGATTTTTTGCCGCAAGCAACGCTTTATAGTCCTCGTTATTAAGTCTTTTTCCGTAAGCGGCTCGTATTTTTGCCACAGTCGCATTTTGTATATATTTAGTCGGCACCAATAAAGGTTTACTGCGATATTTCAGCAATACTAACACCTCAATCTGTTTCTTTATTATCAATCATCATAAATAGGATTATAGTCGTCATTAACATAAATATAAATATCTTCCGCACCTGTCCAAGAAGTATTGCTCCAATAGGCATAAATCTTTAAGATTTTATCTTCCCCATAGAGATAGAAATAATCTTCGCTTTTCTGAACAAAGCCTAAAGCCAACAAAGTTGTTTTATAATTCTCAAAAGATTGTCTGAAACCGGAATTTCCGCTTTCGTCCGCACTGTAAACAGAAACAGAAAGGTCGTGTTCAAAAGTTTTACCCTCTGTTCGCGGGTATCCATCCTCAGGTGCAGTCGTTAAAAATTGGTCAATTTTCGGTACTTTTCCCTCAAAGCCCTCATACCACTCCAAATTCTCAATAGCTATCGGCGACTCGGGTCTATCCTCAACGGCAGGCATAACCTCTTCAGGGCTACGTTCGTATTCAATTCTGTTATCTTTGGGAAATTCAACAAGCTCCGAACCGTCAAAACGCCGAAAATTCAATGCAATTTCAATATACGGACCGCCGCCTACAGACCTAACCCGAACAAAAGTATACTCTTTGAGATAAACAAGGTCATCGTCGTCATATTCGATAATGTTAAATTTATCAAAGTCCTCATCCGTAAATGCTACATATCCGCTGTCTATAAGCTGTTGTTCAAATTTTTTGAGAGCTCTCTTTTCAACATCTTCGTCAAGTCGTCCTGTCCAATAAGAATAACAGGCTATTTGGTCGGAAATATCTTCAAAGGAAGTATTTGTGTCTAACCAATGCGTTGAATTATAACTTGGTATAACTTCGGAAATATCGGCTAAGTAGGCAAAAGAGGGGACATCTGTTCCGGGGTAAAATTCCTCGGGTTGAATAAAACCATAAGGGGAGTAGTCAAGACCGCTTTCGGAATTATCTACACCGTCATTATCTGTCTCGACAACTTCGGTTTTTTCCTGTATTTCATTGTCGGTATCTTCAGACTTTTCCTGTGTTTTACTGTCGGTATCTTCAGACTTTTCCTGTGTTTCACTGTCGGTATCTTCGGACTTTTCCTGTGTTTCATTGTCGGCATCTTCGGAAACATTGCTATTTCCACCTAAAAAATCTTTTACCATTTCTCTCGGCGAAAAAAAGTCTACTATAACAATAGCCAATGCCCCTGATATCAAAGTACCTGCTGCCGTAAGAAGTACAATCAGCTTTTTATTCATTTTTTAAGGTTTCCTTTCCTATTAATGAGTAATGTTAAAAAGATTTATTACTCATTTTAAGCATATTCAACCCACTATCGCTTTGTACATATTATCAACAATATCTTGTTTTTTATCGGATAAACTCTCGTCCATTTTTCTTAATTCAGAGGCAAGAGCTTTTTGTTGTTTATCCAATTCCTCTTCCGTAAGATTGTCATAGTAATTCTGCACTTTATTTATTCGCACATCTGCTCTTGCAATAAGTTCATTATATCTTCTTATTGCAATCTTTTTTGCGTCAACAATCCGTTGTTCATTATTAAGCTTTGCTTTTTCCAATCTCTCGGTAGCGTTAGCGTCTATACTTATAAGAGACTTTACTACATTTTCCATACTAAACTCCTAACATCTTATTGCATAAAAAAGATTAATTTTTAACAGAGTGCATAGGTGAGGGTATTCGTCCGCGGCGGTTAATGAAATTCTCGGAAGAAAATCTATTTACCGACATAACAGGTGCATAACCCAATAAACCGCCGAATTCCAAAGTGTCACCCTCTTTAAATCCGATTGCCGGAATAAGACGAACAGCTGTGGTTTTGTTGTTAACCATACCTATTGCCGCCTCGTCTGCAATTATTGCAGAGATTGTTGAGGAGGGAGTATCACCCGGAATGGCTATCATATCCAAACCAACGGAACAAACCGCCGTCATTGCCTCCAATTTTTCCAAAGATAATGCTTTGTGTTCAACTGCGGAAATCATACCCGAATCTTCGGAAACAGGGATAAACGCTCCGCTTAAACCGCCAACGTGAGAAGACGCCATAACGCCGCCTTTTTTCACAGCGTCATTGAGAATCGCCAAAGCCGCCGTTGTGCCGTGCGTGCCGCATTTTTCTAAACCGAATAATTCTAAAATATCCGCAACGCTGTCGCCCACAGCCGGGGTAGGTGCTAAGGAAAGGTCAACTATTCCAAAGGGTATATCTAAATATTCAGAGGCTTTTGTTGCAACAAGCTGCCCCATTCTGGTGATTTTAAAAGCAGTTTTCTTAATAACATCTGCGAGAACATCAATCTTTGCCGTGGGATATTTTTCAATCGCCGCCTTAACAACGCCGGGACCCGAAACACCCACATTAAGTACACAATCACCCTCACCCACACCGTGGAAAGCACCCGCCATAAACGGGTTATCTTCGGGAGCGTTGCAGAAAACGACTAATTTCGCCGCACCGATACATTGATTGTCTTTTGTGAGTTCGGCAGACTTCTTTATAACATCTCCCATTAATGCTATTGCATCCATATTTATACCGCTTTTTGTTGAACCGATATTTACAGATGAGCATATATTGGAAGTTTCGGCAAGTGCATAAGGGATAGAATGGATAAGTTCCAAATCCCCTGCAGAAAAGCCTTTATGAACCAAAGCGGAATATCCGCCTAAGAAGTTAACACCGCAAGTGTCTGCTGCTTTTTGAAGAGTTTTAGCATATTTCAGCAAAAATTCCGTGGATTTATCAAAATTATTGCGTTCAATATCCCTCAAAGCCGCAGCCGCAATTATTGCAATGGGCGTAACGGAAATACGTTTGTTGACAATGGGAATACCGTATTCAAGCTGTATTCGCTCCCCTGTTTCAACAAGTCGCCCTGCCTTATTGCAGATTTTATCGTATATATTAAGACAAGCTCTGTCAACATCGCCGTTTATACAATCAAGTAAAGAAATCCCCATTGTTATAGTGCGAATATCAAGGCACTCATCATCCAGCATTTGTATAGTTTCTAAAATATCATGTGTATTAAGCATTATAATTATTCCGATTTTTAATTTATTGATTATACATTATATAGGTATAAATATAATATGTCAAGTATCGTTTGGAAATTGTGAAATATAGATATAAAATGTTTATTTTTTATAAAAAAATTATGGATTTTTCCTAAAGCAAAACCAACGTCAGCTAAAACGCCAACTATCACAACAAATACGGAACTTCGAGAGGTGTATAACTCTGCAACAAAGAGAAAATCAAATATGATGCATAGCGGAGAAAACGTCTTCGTGAACTGCGTGGATTTTTAAGTTGTTGAGGTCGGCGAGAACGTCGAGTTTGTTGGAGAGGTCGGCGAAGGTTATGTTGAGTGAGGTGACGTCGGTGAGCATAATCATTGCGAAAGTGTCACCGCCGAGAATTGATTGGGAAACGTCGATTATGTTGGCGTTACATTCTGCACAGAGGGTGGCAATTTTTGCAACTATACCGACAGTATCTTTACCGATAACAGTAAGAACAACACGTTTTTTATTCAAAATAATCTTCCTTTTATATAGTAAATCTTGTTGATAATGAAATAAATCATAGTAATCTTTTACATTATAGCACAAATAAAAAAAAAATCAAGACTTTTTTACAGATGTTTTGTAAATTTTTAATTAAAAAGTATTGACTGAATGTTTATTTTATTATAATATATAATAGATGTAGTAGGAGGTGGCAGTTATGGTAGGAACAATAGGAAATATACCGAAATCGGTAAATTACGGTTATAACGGCGGTAATGTTTTCCTTAGGGCTTATAATACCAAATCTTTGCATAACACAGGAGCCGTTGAGCCTGTTAAACCTGTGGATAAGGTTGTAAAAAGAGCAGCTGATACCGTTGATTTTTTCTATACACAAAAGCGTGAGGATACCGTTACGCTTAGTAAAAGTGCGGAAAAATCTGAAAAAGAACCTAATGTTAAAACACTTACCAATGAAGATTTCCCTGAATTCAAAGAAGAGTTAGAGGGAATACAAAGTGATTGGGAGAAACATAACGCCGCTTATATGGCTAAAGCTGAGAAAGAGGAAGAAGAAAAAGAAAATCCCTTTGCTTTGAAAACGGAAACTGAAAAGGAAGAGGAAGAAAATCCTTTTGCTTTGAAAACTAAAGAAGAGGAAGAAGAAAATCCCTTTGCTTTGAAAACCAAAGCCGAAAAAGAAGAGGAAGAAAATTCTTTTGTTTTGAAAACTGAAACCGAAAAAGAAGAAGAGGAAGAAGAAAATCCCTTTGCTTTGAAAACTAAAGAGGAAAAGGAAAAAGAGGAAGAAGAAAATCCTTTTATCTTAAAAACTAAAGCCGAAAAAGAGAAAGAAGAAGAATTAAAAAATCCCTTTGCTTTGAAAACTAAAGCCGAAAAAGAGAAAGAGGAAGAATTAGAAAATCCTTTATTCTTAAAAAACAAAGCTGAAGAAGAGGAAGAAAAACCCTTTATCTTCAAGACTGAAGAACAGAAAGCAGAAATATTAAAATCGCCTTTTATAAATCAGTTTAACGGAAAAATTTATCCTGATTTAGAAATGCTTACAAAACAATACAGTAAATCTTTTGACTTTGAAATAAATTCAACGTCAACGCTCGTCGGTTATTCTCGGCAGTAACAGTCATTCCGTTTTTATCGACGAAATTAGAACTACTGTTATATAAAATAGAAAACAGAGGTTGAAAAAATGGCGGCTAAACCACAAGCAAAAAAAGCAACATCCCCATTGCAAAATATCAATCCGAAAAACATAGACTGGTCTTTGACTTGGTTGCGTTTTCAAAAATGGACGTATAACAACAGGTGGTATTTCTTTGCATTTATCTTGCCTGTTGTAATACTCTATATCGCTTTTGCAAAATTCGGATTCTATCCTTTCGGCGACCGCAGTGTTTTGGTATTGGATTTAAACGGTCAGTATATCTATTTCTATGAATATATGCACGATGTCTTTCGGGGTGACGGGTCTATATTCTATACTTGGTCAAAAAGTCTTTCCGGCGAATTTATGGGTACTTTGGGCTATTACGTTGCCTCGCCCTTTAATATAGTAATATGGCTCTTGCCTCGCAGTATGATACTCGGTGCTGTATATCTGTCTATACTGTTAAAGATAGGAACCTCCGCTGTAACATTCCTGTTTTTTATGCGAAAAACTTCTAAAATCTCCTTTCTTCACGGAACTGTATTCGCCACTTGCTATGCCCTAATGGCTTATATGGTTGTTCAAACTATGGACCCGATGTGGCTTGACGGTTTGGTTTTCCTCCCCTTAATCATTCTCGGTATCCGTAAACTCGTTGACCGTGATTTAAAAGTGGGATATATCATTCCTTTGGCATTAATGCTTATTGCCAACTTCTATATCGGTATGCAAATTTGTATCTTCTGTGTAATATACTTTGTATACTATGTTATCTGGGGGACAAACCGCTTTGAGGGCAAATGGAACTCAAAAAAAGGTAAAGACAATTCCGTTGACTTCCTTACGGTTTGTGTAAGATTCGGTATATGCTCAATTCTTGCGGCTTGTCTTGCGGCATTCCTCCTTATCCCCGTTTATAATGCTTTAAAATTGGGTAAAATGGATTTCTCTAAACCCGATATGTCTTTAAAAGCAAAATTTGAAATGCTTGACTTTTTACCCCGCCTGCTCCCCAACTCCTACGACACTTGCCGCCCCGAGGGTATGATGGATATTTATGCGGGTGTTCTCTCTGTGTTGCTTTTGCCCCTTTTCTTCCTCAATTCAAAAATAGCCTTGAAACACAAAGTCGGACACGCTTTCCTCTTGGGTGCAATGTTATTCTCAATGTATATTAATCCCGTAAACCTCCTTTGGCACGGCGGACAAGACCCCAACTGGCTCCCTTACCGCTATTCCTTTATATTCTCGTTTATAGTTGTTTCCGCTGCCGCATATGCTTTCTCGGAATTAGAGGGTATAAGCACAAAAGCTATCGGCGGTTCTTTCGTTGCAATTATCGCAACATTCTTTATACTTGAAACAAGGGATTTTGCAGCACAAACCAATTATTCCAAACCGGGCTTTGATGTCTTTAAGATATTATGGTTCTCGGCGGCACTCATAGCAATTTATGCCGTAATTATTGGTATGTTGAAAAAATATCCTAAATCCTACACTCTTTCGGTAGTATTATTAGCGGTTGTTTCGGGAGAATTATATATCAACACCTTTAACACCGTCAACGCTATGAATACCGATGTAGGTTACAGTTTGCGTTCCTCTTATGTTGACTTTGCCGCAAACAGCAGAGAAATTGTTGACAAACTTGAGGAAGACGATAATTCCCTTTGGCGTGGTGAAAAAACTTATCAACGTATGATTAACGACCCTATGGCTTTGGGTTTGCGTGGTATCTCCCACTCCACTTCGGTTATGAACGACGATATACTTGTCTATTTAGAAAAATTAGGTTTTATGTCCAATGGCTACCGTTCTGTATATAAAGGTTCAACACCTATTTCCGACAGTCTGTTGGGTATGAAATATATCCTTGAAAGAACCGGCAGAACGACACCTATAGGCTGGGCAGTCGACCCCACTTATACGCCTTTAGATAAATACACCACTTCTTTCTATGACGCCGACCTTGCAACAAGCAATATGAAAGATAAAAAAGGTGAACCTATTAACCCCAATCCTCAGAAAAACGACACTATCTCCGTTTACCAAAATCCCAACGCTCTTTCAATGGGATATATGGTTGACGCAGGTATTCAGAAAATCGTTAAGTTTGACGGATTTAATGTGTTCTGGAATCAAAATACACTTTTGTCAACTTTAGTGGGCAAAGCACAAGGTGTGGGAACAACAACGCCTACTCCTGTTGAATATTTCAAACGTATTCCCCTTGACGAAGAACCTATTATGACAAACGTTACCTTTGACGAGGGATATAATCACTATAACAGAACAGGCTCGGAAAGTGCCGACCATACCGTTGAATACCATTTAACCGCAACTACCAATGACCCTATCTATTTATATTTTGCCACAGGCGACCAAAAAGAAGTTAATATCTGGTTGCAAACAAATAAAGACGAAAATGGTAACTTCTTGAGCGGTTTCGAGTCCGTGGGAACTTACTTTGAAAACGAAAACTTCGGTATTATGAAATTAGGGCAATTCGCTCCCGGCACTCAAATCGCCGTTCGTGTTACTGTCCTCAAAGCATATACTGAAATTGACGATGCTTTCTTCTACTATTTAGATATGCCCCTCTATCAAACAGATATTGACATTTTGAAATCACAACAATGGGATATAAAAAAATGGTCAACAACCCATATTGAGGGTAATATTGTTGCAAAAGACAATCAGATTATGCTCACTTCAATTCCTTGGGAACCGGGTTGGTCAGTTAAAGTTGACGGTAAATCCGTTGCTCCTATTAAAGTAATAAGTGCTTTGGTGGGTATTCCTCTTTCTCCCGGAGAACACACCGTTGAAATGACATTCACTCCCAACGGTTTCCCAATCGGTGTAGTTTTGGGTATAATTGCTCTTGCCGCTTGCGTATTCTTTATATGGTATGACAGAAAACACAATGCAGTCTATATCGAAAAAATCAAAGCTAAAAAAGAATATCTCAAGAATTTAAAACCCAATAAACCCGCTCTTAAAAAATCTACCAACGCTTACGCAAAATTAAAAGCGGATATTGAGAAAGCCGTTGCAACAGAAGATAAGACTGAATAATACTAAAAAGCACCCGAAACGGTGCTTTTTTCATATACAGTCAAACCAATGTTAACTAAACTGCCAACTATGAAAAGAACTACGGAACTTCGATAGGTGCGGTTCCCTGCAACTATCAGAAAAATAAATAAGTCAAACCAAAGCCTAAAGACTGCCAACTACAAAAATAACTATGGAACTTCGAGAGCCGCCGTTACAGGAACTAATAGAAAACTAAAAATAAAAATAGAAAAAAAAAAGAAAAATGCTTGACAAGGTATTTTTTATATGATAATATGTGTTACAGTTTTGTGAAACACCCCCGACTTTTATTAAGTGAGAGTGAAAAAAGTGGCTAAGAACCTTAAGTTTTGCGAATTGTTGGAACAATATGGGTTATTGCTTACTCCACGTCAGCTTGATATTATGAGTTGTTATTATTTTGAAGATTTTTCTCTTTCAGAGATAGGCGATAATCTTGAGATTGACCGTCAAACAGTCAAGACTGTGATTAAGCGTGCTGAAAATGTTCTGTTAAAGTATGAGGATAAATTGCACTTGACTGATAGATTTAAACGCATTTGCCAACTTTCAGAAGTTGCTAAAACGGCAGAAAATAAAGACTTGCAAATAATATTAAACAAAATCATCGGGTTTGCTAAGGAAAATACTGTTACAGGAGGTATTGAGGAGGAAGTTTAAAAGTGAATATCAAAAAAACTCTTATTCTTTTACTCTTTTTACCTATTTTCCTGTTTACAGCCTGTTCTGATAAGGAATTTGTTCCCTATGACCGTCATTCTGACGTTCCTGATTTAGGCATTGTGTTAAGTATTTACAAAACAAAGACTTCCGAACGGCAAGGTGCTGATAATTCCCTTATCTCCGCTTATGTCTATGATGCGTTGTCAACAACACAATATAACACCTATGTTGATAAATTAACGGAACGGCATTTTAAAGTCGAAAAAGACACGGAAGTTTTAGAATTTTTAGATAAATTTTTCTTTTATATGCTTTATTCAACCGACGGTTTGAATATTACCCCGACAACAGCAAATTATTTCAAAAATCAAAAGACAATGGTGGCTGTTGTAAACGGTCTTGAAAAAATTGACGACCCCACCAGTGAATATACTTCTCATACAGTTACGTTCGTATATGTAATGTCGTTGAAAGAAGTTGAATATTTAAGAAAATTAGTTGAAACAACAGAAACAACAGAATAAACGAGGTGAGTGTTATCGCATTTGAAAGTCTTTCCGATAAATTAGGCAAAGTTTTTAAGAAGTTAAAATCCAAAGGTAAACTCACTGAACCCGACATAAAAGCCGCTATGAAAGAAGTCAAAATGGCTCTTTTGGAGGCTGATGTCAGTTATAAAGTAGTTAAAGATTTTGTCGGAAATATCTCCGAAAAAGCCGTGGGAGAGGAAGTGCTTAACAGCCTTACCCCTGCTCAACAGGTTATTAAAATAGTTAATGAAGAACTCTGTGCATTAATGGGCGGCGGTAATGAAGAAAACAGTAATATTGAATTTGCCTCAAAACCGCCTACTGTTATTATGATGTGCGGATTGCAAGGTTCGGGTAAAACAACCCATTGTGCTAAACTTGCAAAATATTTCAAAAAAGAAGGTCATCGCCCACTCCTCGTTGCCTGTGACGTTTATCGTCCCGCCGCTATCAATCAATTGCAAATAGTCGGTGAACAGGCTGAAGTCAAGGTTTTTGAAGAGGGTGACGGCGGTAAAAATAAATCAGAACACGCTGTTAAAATCGCCGCAAACTCTATGAAATATGCAAAAGATTACGGTCACGATATTGTTATTTTGGATACTGCGGGACGTTTGCAAATTGACGAGCAGTTAATGCAAGAGCTGAAAAATAT
>JAISIJ010000340.1 GCA_031262245.1 Oscillospiraceae bacterium
TGCACATCCCACCCGCATTAACAGCTTCTTTTACGGCATTATCAACGTAATCTTGAGCATATCCCAAGACACAAGAACCGACCCCCATAAGGCTCATATCCGTGTATTTGTTTCCGTCAAGATCCCAAATAGCAGTACCCTTTGCTTTACTGTAATAAGATGGCCATATACCGGGTAAAAACATTTCGGGGCGTTTTGATAAAAGCTGAGTACCGCCCGGTATTATTTTTTTAGCCCGCTTATATAAATCTTGCCCTTTTCCCATTTATTTTAATTCCTTTACTGTTTGTGCCATAAACTCGGCATAACGATTTCTGCTTCAATGTCGGAAAACTCATTTTCTATGTGAGCAATTAATTTATTGTCAGAATCTTTATTGAAATAGTCTATGTTTTCTTTAAGTTGCTCGATATTATCGACACCGAATGTTAAAGCATCAATATTATTAAATTTTTTGACGTACTGTAATGCTATTTCAACTCGCGATATACCATACTCTCTGCATATATTGTCAAGCTTGCGGATAATAGGTTTAGCCTTTGACAGATATGGAGGTATTGCATCTTCATTCATTGTTATCAGACCTTGAATGAATGCGCTTCGTGTATGGATTTCCGTCTGAAAAGTATCCTCAAGAATACCACACCTTGCCATTCGTTGATCAAATATTGAAAATGGCATTTGCATAAAATCAAGATGGTTTTTATATCCGTATTCTGCTTCATTTACTTCATAAACAGAAACACCGGTTTTTAATACCAAACCATCTGTTTTCAGTTTTCCCAATGCTTCAAGCATAAGCGGATTAAATACATATCTTGCGCTATGAAATATAAAATAGTCAAGGTAATCGGTTTTCAATTTTTTCAATGACAATTCGAGCTGTTTTTTTAGTATATCATAATATTTCTCGGGATTAATGTCATCTAAAATATTAGGGGTTACTTTTGAACCTATACGGATTTTATTTCGAGCGATTGTCCTTTTTGATAAAAATTCGCCGATAATTTCTTCTGCGTTTCCGTAACTCGCGGCGGTATCAATGATAGTTATACCGCTTGCAGTAGCAAAATCAAGTATTTCTATACACTCAGATAAATCTGGTTTTTTCTGTCCTCTAATTCCGTAATTCATGCCGAATTGAGCTGTTCCTAAACAGAGTTGCATTTTAAGTTCCATTCTACCGCGAAAACGGCACAAATAGTCATGAAAGTTTTTTACTAATTCACGTTAATACTCTTATCGAAAGTGATTAAAGAATAATTCCGGGTTCAGAATATATTTAAAATTTTCATTCAATGTTATATCGTCCCAATCCCACCACTTCACTTTTTTTAAAACTTCAATTTCATTAGAATTAAATCTCATTTTAACTTTTTTTGCCGGTACTCCGGCTACAACGGAAAATGGTTCAACATCATGATTTACAACAGCGCCGGCTCCTATTATTGCTCCATCTCCGATTTCAGAAACTCGTGAGGTGTTTATAAAAACATTAGCACCGATATAAACATCATTGCCGATCTTAACTTTTTGATTTGTGTTTTTCTCATCACATATTTTTAGGTCATTATAAAGTTTCATATTTTCATTATTTAAAATGTGATTAAACGGAGCTGTTGAGATAAAATTTAATGGCATATTACCATGCATTTTCAGTGAGCAATTTATTGAAGTAAATCTACCTATTGATGATATTTTTGAAATAATATTTCCGGGAAAGTGAGAACCTCTGCCGATAAAACACCCTTCATAAATAAGGTCAAACGGATAAGTTAACATTTCGGGTGTAAAATCAAAGTAATCATATCCATATTTGAAATTTCTGTTTACCAGTATATTGCGTAGAGTATCATATGTTTTGTCTGCGGCAATTATTAAAAAATATTGTTCAGGTGTGTAGCGAGACAGTAGTTCATGTAAATCATCAGTTGTGGTTATATTCGACAAATCTGATAATTCATATGAGGTTAGCTCTTTATTGAGAAAATCATTATAGAACATATAAACTGTCTTAGTTGCGAAGCAAACTATGTTTCTCTTGTTACAAAATTTACTTATAATCGGCTTTAGTGCCCATTCGTTCGCATAGTTCGATATATAATTAACTATATTCTCCAAACTAACCATTCCTTATTTAGTTGAAACTATCTATTTCAATTACAGTAATTTTGTAAAGTGTATCTACAGGCAATCTCCGAAAACTGACTGAGGAGGACCGTCGCCCGTTTGGCGGTTGGCTAAATAACTCAACCACTCAAACGAGCGGCGACCAATTAGATGGTTTTCGGAGGTTGCCTACATTGACCCCATCCGCGCTTGAATTATAGCGTTGGTCATTATCTGAAATCCTCATTATACCAATTTAAGCGCAGTTTTAAGTTCATCAACAGTCATAAAGATTTTGTTATTATCCGAAGTATACGCAAAGCCTTGCGCAACTTTCACACCGCCCGGCAAAATATTATTTTCGGTTTGCCAGTCATAATGGGGATAAATAATATACATATCGTCATATTCATAAGTATAACCCGAATCGGCGGTAGTTACCATACATTCATGAAGTTTTTCGCCCTCTCTTATGCCGATGGTTTTATATTCGCAATCCATTGCTTTCACTAAATCAGTCATATAAAACGAGGTATTTTTATAT
>JAISIJ010000408.1 GCA_031262245.1 Oscillospiraceae bacterium
CCACGGGTCGAACGCGGGAATCCGTAAGCTTAATAAAATTAAAGCAGACAGCATAAGGTTGTCTGCTTTTTCAGTTAAGATTTGCAAATTTCAGAGCGGTGATACCGTTAAAAACACAAAAATCTTGTTATTTCGACAAAAGCTTTGCAATTCTTCGTATTTTGTAGTAGAATTACATTAATAATGTTTTGAAAATCAAGGGGATAGGTGATAGTTTTGATTGGAATTTATTTGTCAATGCTCGAAACGGAGGAAAAACAGGATTGGCTTACAAAAATCTACAATAAATACAATGACTTTTATTATAGAATAGCTTATAAAAGCTTGAAAAATTCGCAATATGCGGAGGATGCTGTTGCAGAAACGTTTTTGAAAATCATTTCTTCTCAAGAAAAATTAAGTAAAATGCCGGATAAAGAGTTCAAGCAATATGGTATTGAGATTTTAGAAAACAAAATAATAGATATTTTAAAAACAAAAGAGCCTTATGATAATCTTATTGATATTGAGGAAATCAAGGGTTTGAGTTCGGACAGCGATAATTCTATTGATTTTAAAATCGAAACGAAAGAACAATACGAAAAATTACTTTCCTTTATGGAGGATTTAAAGTTTATAAATCGACAAATAATAGAAATGAAATATATTCAGGAATTAAGTATTAAAGAAATATCAAACTTGCTTAATTTAACTGAAATTGTCGTAAGCAGCAGGCTTGAATACGCACGATTTAAGCTTAAAAAACAAATGACGGAGGTTTTTGAAAATGTTTGAACGAATGTTTGCTGACGATTTTTCTGAAATGTTATTTAAACAGGCGGTTCGCAGTAATTTTGAAAAAAGAATTGCCGAATATGAAAAATTGCCCGCTGTTCCTATTTCGCCTGAATTCAGAAAACGAATAAAAAAGCTGATTGACGATAATCGCCGCAAAAAATCAAGGGCAAAAATCATTATAATTTCAAAGAAAATCGCAAGAGGTTGTGCGGCTTGTTTTATTATAGTAAGCGTATTTTTGTTTTTACAACCCGAGGTCAGAGCGTCTGTTAAAGAAGTTTTTGTGCGTTGGTTCGGAACTCACGCACAGTTTGTCGGTGAAAGCAATGAAGTTATAAAAAAAGATTGGTATTTGGAATATATCCCTGATAATTTCAGCGTTACGGCGGAGCAACATCTTGAAATAACAAACTCTATGATGCTATGCTACGAAAAAGATAACCAATATTTTTCTTTTAGCTATGCACCTGACAGTCAATCTATTGCCGTAAATAATGAAAATACCGAATTCAGTCAAATTACAGATAACGGCATTACCTATTATCTTTTTTCCGCACAAACATCTGATGTTGAAAGTTCAATTATCTGGTATTTTGACAATTATCGTTTTACCGTCAGCGGAACTATTGACATTGAAGAATTGTTAAAAATTTCAAAAAGCATCAAGGAAAAATAAAACAAAATGTCGCAACTTCCTTTGTGCATTTTGAACAATTATTTTGTGATTTTAAGCTAAATTTTATGAGTTTATACGAAAATCTATTTTTGTTTAATAGATTTTTGTTTTTTTAGAGTTATATATAATAGAGGGTTATTTAAAAATTAAAAATACAGTAAAAATAAAGGAGATAAAAGTTATGTTAAAAGCTAAACGCAGCATTGCGATTGCAGTATGTATGGTGGTATTTCTTTTTTCTTTTTCTACCGGGAGAGTTGTCAAGGCAGAACAACAACCGGGAACTATGAGCATCTCTTGGGTAACTTTGCAATCAATTTCGCTTGGTTTGATATATGATGACGATACCGATACAGTTTACTGGGGTGGGATACTCCAAGGAAATTCAAGTACCCACAGTATGACTGCAACATTCAGACTTTATAAGCTGATTTCAGGTCAATATGTTCAAGTTGCGGAAAGTCCGTTTCAATCCTCAACTTCTATGGTACTGAGTTATGAGGGAGCTTATAGTCCTGCGACGACAGGCACATATAAAGTAACTGTAAACGGTGCGATTATGAACACTTCCGGGCAGGTTGAATTTTTTGATAACAGTTTTGTAAAAACCTTCCCTTGATTAGCGGAAAGCTATTACTATTGCTTTTACTGTTCTGTTTAACGGATTAAGCTGATTGGATACAGAACGTAAAATATATTGTATTTCTTTTCAACGGACTGAAAAGAAATACGCTTGATTTTTGCCTTGCTAAATCAGCAATGCAAAAGCATATCCATAAAAATACTAAGCAGACTCTAAAAAGCAGACTTCCGAGAGGTCTGCTTTTAGTCTATTTGAATGATAAATTCTTTATCAAAAAGTTGGTATTTTTCAATGAGTTTTCTCGAATCCTCATACTGCATAAAAATCATAATGACCGCCAAATACATATGAAAAGTCAAGCCTTTTTTTCGACTTCCCGACTCTAAATATACCATTGTGGAACGGCTTATACCCAATTTTCTCGCAAAAGCATACTGATTTACACCGATTGCCTGTCTTAATTCGGGCATATATTTTACTAATTTTTCGGTGTATTCTTGTTGGATTTCCTTAATATGGTCTGTATTCATATTTTACCGCCTTGGTTTATTATACTATATTATTAAACTTATTTTTTTTAATATACATATAGAAAATTTTGAAAAATACTTGACTTTACAAAAAATATGTGTATAATTATAGCAAATGTTTAAAGAGCAAAAAAGATTTATTTATGTAAAATTTATCTAAAATTTTGACGATTAGTTTTAATCGTCGTATTTTGGGGTATTAATGCGAAATTTGGTGAAGTATGTTTCAACAAATTGAGAAGAGGTAACATTATGGATTACGAAGAATATTATTACAACGCAAAAAGCAGGTACGAAAATGCTTGCGGACAAATAAATACTTATGAAAATAAGATTGTTGATTATGAATCACAAAAAAGTCGAAAAATTAATATAATCAACGAACTCAAAGCGGAACTGAAAAATAACAAAGAAGCACTTGAACAAGTTGGAAAAATTATTAACAATAAAGACGAATTAGATAACAAGTTAAATCAAGTCATTACCGACACGGATAATGCCGATGATTGTTACAGCTCAATGGTTAAATTGAGTGACGTTACAAATGTTAAGAAAATAAGCAATGCGTTTGAGGAAGAAATTTCAAAAACTAAAAGCAATCTTGA
>JAISIJ010000437.1 GCA_031262245.1 Oscillospiraceae bacterium
AGCACCTGTCGCACCTGTTGCCCGCAGTGTCAAGTGTTTTACAACTAAAAAACGAATATTTGTATAATATTCTAAATGTACGATAAATTTTAGAGTATGATTTGTGCAATATGCACAAAACTAAAAACACGAATATTTTCGTGCTTTTAGTTTTGTATTAAAAAATATCGGCACACTTCAAAATCACCTCAATTTTATTTTCAGAATAAACACGAATTTGTGAAATAAACTCATCGACAATCTAACTTGTAATCTATTTCAGAGTTGTTTTGTTTGAAAATTTTATTTGCTAAAATATTAATAAAAAGTTATTATTAAAATTAAATAGTACAAAAAACAAGACAAAGTAAGATGAATATCTTTACATTGTCTTATTTTAACATAAAATTTATCTTACTATATAATGTTAAATTTTGTAAGAATTAATACAACCCCTAATACTGCAATTATGATAATTAAAATTATTCCTAAAACGCATAACAATATATGAAATATTCCATAATAACCCGGTATAGGTTGCCCACTTTCATATATTCTTTTCGCTTTAAATTTTATTAATGTATATGATACTACTATTACTAAAAAAAACAATACTGCAATTATTAAGTATTTCATAGACAAACCTCTTCTGAATTGGTTATTTATATTTTATGGTAATATAATATAAATTATTCACCGAAATATGTTTATATACAAATATTTCAATCATTTAATTCTTTTGCTATATTTGTAAGTACTTCTAATTCAGTTTTAGGTATTTGTTTTGTAATTAGATAATATAACTGAAAACTAAGACAAGAAAATTCAAATGATAATAGCATATTAAGTATTATTGAAAGAAATACAATCGTCGATTTATCAATGAACATCGCAATCGTTATTAAAATTACAAAACATCCCGAAAGCATAAATAAAACTAAAATTACACTATTTATAATCTGTTCATTAATTTCTTTGAATTTTTTGCTTTGAGGATTTTTAATTTTTTTCCGATTTAATGATCTAATTTTTTTAATTTCATTTATATAGTTTTCATAAAGTTTACTGTATATTTCATAATCAGATGCTTTTTCTGGAGGAATTGGTGGGGTTGGTGGGGTTGGTGAATTTGATGAAGTAGAAGAAACGGTTGAACTAATTTTCTGATTTTTCTTTATATTTGATTTTTTTGATTTAGGTATTTGAGGCTTAGGTATCAATTTAGTATTTTGCCAATCAATGATTGTAAGTATAACCCCAACTGTATTGATAAAACAAATCAACGGAATTGCAATAAACAATATAATATACCATTTTAACACTTTTGAAACTATATAACATAGAAAAATTATAGCAATAAAAACTTCTATAATTTCTATTATTCGCCGTGCAACTTTACTTCTATCGGGTATATCAGAAAAGATACTACGATTGTGAGTTGAAAATTTATAAGCCAAACAACCAATAATAATAAGCACTGTCGCAAATATTAATAAATAGTAGGTTGATGAGTCTTTGAATATTTCTTTCATAATAACTCCTATATATTAAAATAGTAATTTGTAAAGATATATTACATTTTAGAATCTGGGTCTATGTCCTTATACAACTCGTTCATTATTTCACGAAGATAGAATTGACCGCCTTGATTCATAAGGTAATAAGAGTTTTCGCTTTCACCTTTTAATTCAGGTAAAATGTAAGATTTATCTTTTTCATCAGTGGTATTTGTTACGGTTTCATCAGTGGTATTTATTGCAGCTTTATTACGTTTGTATTCAGTGAAGACATTATACCCTTCCTCACTAATGCTCTTTAAATAGCCTAACGAAATGAGAGTCTGTGTTAATTCTTTAAAACGTGATTCTTTAAGTCTATTCAGTTTATCTTCATCTTTACAAACTAAAACAAAATTGACATCTAAATTTTCATCTTGCATGTTCATTTCTGTTTCAAAACAATCCATATAATCTTCAAGATGTTTTATTAATGTAATTGGTTCATATGCCTTATAGTCTTCTGGAATTTTTTGGGCAAAAAGATTATATATTACATTTTCAAACAATTCAGGTTCACACCCGGTTAAATCTTTTCTATTTCGAACACGATACATTATCATATTCTTACGCACCATAGAAAAACCAATCATTAATATAAAACAATCCGCAAGTAAGGCATATATAGTTCTCGAAACAACTTCCGGCACATTATCTTTCATTTCAGCAGGAGTCAGTTTGCCGAATGCTATAGATAATGCGTCTTTAAATTCAAATTTTCCTTTTTCTTTTTCCGCTTCTAATTCTTTCCAAGGTTTTTCAAACTCATCATTTTTTTCAAGTTCATTTATAAATCCGTTTCTGCTAACTATATCCATAAAATCATCAAAATATTTTGTTGTTGTTGCTTTTGCTTCTTTTTGCATTGCCGATGATTTCATAGCAAAATCGCTTTCAAGAATTTTAGCTGCATTATCCAATACCCAATAAATAGGCTCAGTAAGTGCTGAATTGGATTCTGCGTTACTTCTTATTTCATCAAAACTCGGAAATTCTTCTTGAAGTTTTATTAAACCATTATAGATTTCATTATTTTTAACAAATTCTGACAAATCAGTTGTGGTAAGTTTTTGTATATTAGATATTTCTGAAATCTTTTTCTTTGTTTCTTTGTTTTCGGAATCAATTGAAATAGTCACATTCTTATCAAGAAAATTATTTAATTCTTTTTGTAATTCATATAATGATTCAGCAAATGAATTAAAGTCTTCTTCATTATTTTCAGGAGTTTTAATTTTGTTGAATAAGTTTGTAGCGTATTCAGTATATGTAACAATACTATTTTTATTGCCACAAATTTCTTTTAATCTATTACTAAATTCAGTGACAGTTTTGCGAAGTCCTTCACGTTCAGTTTTTATATTATTCTCCCAAATTGATATTTTTTCATCAAGTGATATACGTTCAGATGTTGGTTTTTTAGATGATGATTCTTCACGTATTTTTATTATAGTTCCATCTTTTTCTTTTCTTTCACCAGTCCCTGTAATAGTTTTAGTCTCCATACCATTTATATATGAAGGTAAACTCCTTATTTTATTTACCTCGTCATCAACTTTTTCTTCAAAGCTACTTGGATTTTTATCTGCAAATGTTCTTTCAAGTGCACCAATTAAATTATAAGTATTTTTAATTTCAATTTCAATTTTAGATTCAGCATTTTCATATTTTTTTGTTGATTCAATAGCTTCTCCTAATGCTACTTTATAAGGACGCTCGAACGATTCATATCGGGTTTGTAAGTATTCGTCATAAGGGAAAACGGTGTTAATATAACACACATAGTCAGATGATACTGAGAGTATAAAACATATAACCAATAAAACTTTACTAATTCTGCCTTTACTTGCTGTAAAAATAGATTCTCCGGCTTGAATTACAAAGCCCAATATTATAGCAATTAAGGGAGATACATCGCTGACAACAATAATAAGTCCGATACAAGTTGTAATTCCCGAAGCAATTGAAAGCAAAACAATAAACCATTTTTTCACTCTGTTTATTGTTCGCTCGCTTAAAAGACTGTTCTTATTTGCAAAAACTGCATTAATAACGTCTGTTACAATTTTATATTTAAGTTCTTTTCTTAAGTTATTTATTTTTTCTTCTTTTTCGTTTTCATTTTTTTCTTCTTTTATTTCGTTATGTATAGAAGATTTATGTTTATATCCATCTTTAATTGTTGAAATAATTTCAGACAAAATAAAGAAAGGCATATGAATTATGCTCATAATTATAATGCATAAAGATTTGAAACTTTCTATTAAATTTATGAATTTCAAATCGCTCATAAAGTACTTTAAAATTTTTATAATAAATTTTTTGAATTCCATTGTTGTAATTCCCTAATTTATTTTTATTTCTTATATACACATCTTATTTAATTTGAAAAATACACAAACTCACCTTTGAGTTTACAACAAAGATGAAAAAAATAAACTTTTTAACAAAACCATAGGCATATGGCTAAAAACTTCTATTATAATAATTCGTTTTCACATCCGTCTAAAAGCCAATCTGATGAACAATCAAGAGCAGTTTTTATGCGTATAAATGTTGGTAAAGACATTCCTCTTTTCCCATTTTCTATATCATATAAAAATCTCGAAGAGATTAAAGCAAGTTCAGCAAGTTTTTCTATCGAAAACCCTTTTTCAACACGTTTCTCATTAATATGACTACCTAAAATCTTCATATATGGTTCCAATAATACACAACCTTATTCAAAATAATATAAATTTACTAATAATATCATTATAACATATTTTTTCCTAAAATTCAATGTGCTGAAAGATCAAATTTTGTCCCTATTGTAAATATTTACAATAGGGATTTTTTTATATTATATCATTTTCTTCTAAAATATCTATTGTATCCTTAACAGCTTGTTTATACAAAAAATCAAGTTCATAAATATCCTGTGCATAAGCCGAATTAGAATATTTCTCAAACAACACATCAATTTCAGAACCTACAATCGCTTCTTTTAACTTCATACTGTTATTTGTTCGTTCTTGACAAAGTTTTTTATACTCATCGTCATTTTCGAGCATTTTTGCAAGTATCTCGTTTCTTCTTGTTTGGTACATAGTATCGAATTGTTTTGACAATTGTGGATACTTTTTTAATATTTCCATAAAATCCTCCAATATAAAGATAATATTAGTATGTGTGATATAAATAAGAAAATTACATTTTTGTAATTTTTTTTAATTTTAATAATATTATTTGATATTTTTCCACATCTTCGATAAAATAGCAAGCGAATTTTGTGCAAAATGACGAAAGTGAAATAATCTAAACTATATCTCTTCAAACACATCTTCATACTTCAAAATCACCTCAATTTTATTTTCTGAATAAACACAAATTTGAGAAATAAACTCATCGACAATCGGTCGAGTAAGTTGCTGTAAAACCGTTTTATCTGAAAATTTAAGTTCCAAAAACTGCTTTTTGTCGTTTTCGATTTCGGCATTTTCAATCTGTTTTTCGAGTTTGGCGATTTTGTTTTCGTAAATTAAAACTTGATTTTCGATTTTTTCGGTTTCGGATTGAAACTTTTCTTTTGTGATTTT
>JAISIJ010000441.1 GCA_031262245.1 Oscillospiraceae bacterium
ATTATACCGACCTTCCTGACGAATATAAAAATGAAATTTGCAAAATAGAATTGACCGATGAATGGAATCCATTTGCCTTTACAAATATTATTGATAATTATGAAAAATTCACTTCTGAGAGTATAACGTAACGATACTTTCCAATTCCAAAAATAAACAAACCAATAGGCAGAAAAACAAGTACACTAAAAAGCAGTTCTCTGAACAAGAGGACTGCTTTTTTACATCTAATCTTTCGCATATCTGCAAACCTATTTTATGTAAAATTCGGATTGTGTTTTATTAGTGTAACAATCTATTACATAAGCGTATAAATCCTATACATTTGCATTTTTCCCATTGACATATACGAAATTTAGGGCTATAATGTTATACATAACAACTCAAAAGGTTTAAAGGATATAGCAATACGTCAAAATACGTTACAAAATTCCTTTGAACAAAAGTCAAGAGCAAATCCATTTAATGTAATTTGTAAATCAATTACTCAGTGTAACAATCCATTACATAGATGTATAAATTTAATACATTTTCAAAAAACTATTGACAAAGGCTTTGTTTTGTGTTATAATAACATTACAGAACAATTAAAATTCATTAAGAGGTGTGCATAAATGTCAAATTATATTACAAATTCAATAGGAGCAAACATAAAAATGTTTCGAGAGGAACGAAATATGAGCCAATTACAATTAGCAGAAGCAGTGAATGTTCAAAGACCGTCTTTATCAAATTGGGAAAACGGGAAAAGCGACCCATCGGCACAGCAACTTTTAGGGTTGTCGAAAGCTTTAGATGTATCAGTTGATTCATTGCTTGGAAATACTCGAAGCCCTAAACAGGCAGTTATCGTGGATACATCAATTTTAATGAAAAGACCAATGATAATAGACGAACTTGTTACAATATTTGATGAAGTTATTGTGCCATATATCGTAACTTCAGAATTAAACAATATTAAAGATAATAAGTATAATGCTTCCATATCAAAAAAAGCTGCGTTTGTTTTAAATCAAATTGAGAGTCTGAAAAAAGCCGAGAAAATTATATATAAAACGGAATCAAAAAAAGAGGGGATTCCCGATGAAAAAATATTCTCTGTTGCAATTGAACGTGCTCGTGGGGTTCTCGGCGATAAAGTATATATGTTTTCGAATGATATATATTTTTCCTTTCTTGTGAGTGGAGCAAATTTACCTAATCTTGAAAATCTTACTTTTAAAACATATGCAGATAAATTCTCCAAAGAAAGTGAATGTGACCTATTGCGTTCACAGAAGTTTTATTCGCTTGTAAACAACAAGAACCTTACCGATGTTAAAAATTTTGATATGACTGATGTTAATGTTAATCTGATTGATGCCGCAACTGGACTTACTCCATTGATTCAAGCAATACGCAATCGAGATATAAAAATGGTTGAATATATTTGTAATCTACCAAATATAAATCTGGATAAACCCGACAAGCAAAGATATTATTTTACCCCATTACTTCATTCCGTACAAATGCACCGATTGGATATTTTAAAAATACTTGTTGAAAAAGGTGCAGACCCTGAGGTGGGAGGTTCGGGAAAAAATATTGGGAATATGCCCTTAATGGTAAGTGCTTGGCACGGGTGGAAACAAGGTGTCGAATATTTACTTGAACAGGATGTTTGTGTAAATCAACAAGATACAAATGGGTATACTGCATTGATAAAAGCTTGTATAAATAAATATTATGAAATTGCGTTGTTGCTTGTCCGTGATACAGACGTTAATATTCGCTCACGAGAAAATAAACGTGCAGAAGATTACATTACTCAAATGAACTTGCCTTATGCCGAAGAATTAGTAAAAGCAATCAATAAAAAGAAGGAAACTTAATATGATTGACCGTGCCTGTATATCTCTTAACAATAACTGCAACCTTAAATGCAAATATTGTCACTTTGCAAATAAAAATATTGCTAACCCCTCGGAGTTGACATCTGACAATGCAGAAAAAATAATAAAAAACATCGCAGATTATTGCAGAGATAATAATCTTGATAAATTTAAATTGGGTATAGTAGGCTCGGGTGAACCTTTTTTGAGTTATAATTCTTTGAAAGCGATAGTAATTGAAGCTGATAAATACGGTAATTTGTTTTCTTTATACACCATAACAAACGGTATAAGTCTTACTAACGAGCAATTACAATTTTTTTATGAACACAGAAGTCTTATTGAACTAAACTTTTCGCTTGACGGCAATGAGGAGATACACAACAATTTCCGACAAGGTTATGAAAAAACAATTGAAACTATAAATCGATACAAGGAAATATTCGGAATTGCACCGAGAATAAACGCTACTATCACCCGAAAATCTTTACAAAACAAAGAACAATTAGTAAATTATTTCAAGTCAAACGGATTTGACCGTGTTAATTTTTCTTGTGTTTCTGATGTTGCCGACCCTAAAATAGCTGTAAATAGAGAAGAATATGAAGATTTTCTCAACTCTTGCTTTCAGCACAAAATTATAATGCGTCAAAAAAATGACGAAAACAAAGATAAATACGATTGTACTATGTATGGTAAAAACTGCGGGGTTGGTCGTACTAATATATTTATTACCAAACAAGGAATTTATCCCTGTGGTAGATTTTTCGGTCTTGATGATTACAGATTAGGCGATTTACATACCTCGTTAAGAGATATTGAATTATCGTTCAGCAAACTAAAACATATTGAAAAAGGTCTATGTTATTTTGATGTGTATGTGGGTAAGAAAAAATGAAGATAGCTTTATACGGAATTTCTCGTTGCGGTAAAGATTACTTGATTCAGCATATATCCCGAAAAATCAGGAATTTATTGCACCTTAAAGGTTCTGAAATCCTTAATCAATTGGCACAGGCAAAATTCGGAGTTAAATTCAATCAACTTGATAAAGCTGACAAAGAGCAATT
>JAISIJ010000476.1 GCA_031262245.1 Oscillospiraceae bacterium
TAAATAATATTCCAAAGCTTTTTCATAATCGCCTTTATGATTATAAACTGCCCCTATGTTGTTATAACTTATAGCCATATCGGGGTGTTCTTTGCCTAAAACCTTTTCACGTATTTCTAAAGCCTTTAAATAATATTCCAAAGCTTTTTCATAATCGCCTTTATGATTATAAAATAATCCAATATTATTATATGATGTTGCAGTATCGGGGTGATCTTTACCTAAAATCTTTTCACGTATTACTAAAGCTTTTTCGTAATACTCCAAAGCGTTATCGTATTCGCCTTTATTATTATAAACACTGCCAATATTATTATATGAAGTTGCAGTATTAGGGTGGTTTTTGCCTAAAATTTTTTCAAAAATCATTAAAGCTTTAGAATAATATTTCAAAGCTTTATCGTAGTCGCCTTTATTATTATAAACATCGCCAATATTATTATAAGACGTTGCAGTATAGGGCTGATCTTTGCCTAAAACTTTTTCACGAATTTTTAAAGACTTGAAAAAACACTCCAGAGCTTTTTCATATTCACCTTTATAATTATAAACATTACCGATATTGTTATATGTTGCTGCAGTAGAGGGATGGTCTTTATCTAAAATTTTTTCAAAAATCACTAAAACTTTAAAATAATATTCTAAAGCTTTATAGTATTCGCCTTGAGTATCATAAACACCACCAATATTATTATATGATGCTGCAGTATCGAAATGGTCTTCACCTAAAACTTTTTCACGAATTTCCAAAGCTTTAAAATGATATTCTAAAGCTTTATCGTATTTGCCTTTTTCCATATAAACTAAACCGATATTATTATATGATATTGCAGTATCGGGGTGGTCTTTACTTAAAACTTTTTCACGAATTTCTAAGGCTTTAAAATGATATTCCAAAGCTTTATCGTAGTCACCAAATTCATTGCACAAATATCCTGTTTGATTGCAAATATATCCTAGTTCTTTTGTTTCTTCATTTCCAAATTTTTTTATAATAAATTCTAAAATTCTGATT
This sequence comes from Oscillospiraceae bacterium, assembly GCA_031262245.1. Classification (GTDB taxonomy): domain Bacteria; phylum Bacillota; class Clostridia; order Oscillospirales; family Ruminococcaceae; genus BNZF01. Next base: position 1,016 of record JAISIJ010000476.1, read on the forward strand.
AAATAAAAATATTTATGTGCATATTCTTGGTCTACATCATCAAATAGTCCGTACAAAAAATCTTTGTACTCCGTTGAATTCGGCTTAGTTTGCTTAAAAACCGCATCGGAAATAACGGGGTGCATAAAAATTAATTCAGTGTCGCCTTTATTAGAAGAAATTATCCAACCGCCGTCAATAAGGGAATTTAAAATATTATAATCTTCAAGTCCGACCCAATCTTTAAATTGACTTATCGCAACACCGCCATAATCAATCAACGACATATAACGTAAAATCTCTTGCTCTGCTACCGAAAGTTTAGTAACAGAAAACAAATTCAAAATGTGTTCGGTTATGCTATAAATTTTGTTTTCGTGTTTAATATTTTCGCCGACTTGAGTTGCCAACCTGTCGTTATTAAGCGTATCGTGCAACGCTTTCATAGTTAAACGAGCTTTCACTTTTACTTTTGCCGCAAGTGCAATAATCATAGTGTTGAAGTCGAGAATATTTTCTATAATATCTTCAAGGTAAGGTTCGTCCTCTTTACGAATTTTTTCTTCTGCATTTTTCTCAAAAATTTGCTTTAAATCTTTATAATCTAAACTCGGAATTTGAATTTCTTTAGCAAAAATAAGCTTTTTTTTACGAGTTGTAAAGAGAATTTTTATATTTGAATTTTGGGGCAAATTTTCCAAATCAGTAGGCATACCTTCGTTGATATCAATCAATAAGAGCGTTTTTTCCCTCAAACTTTCGAGATAATTTTTAATTTTAATAAATTGTTCGTCAAAAGAAAATTTTTCAAAATCGTATTCGTTCAACCTGTTACTAGTGTTGTTTTAATATCAGAAGAAAACTGCATATAACGTATCAATTTATAGTCGTTTTTGTGTTCATTTGCGTAATATTTCGAACAAATTGTCTTTCCGATACAGCCTTGCCCGGATAAAACTAAAATCCGATGTTGTTCAAATTCTCGGTGAATAGTTTCGATAATATCGTCACGCCCAATAACTTCAACACCTCCAAGGTCGGGGAATTTGGGGGCATTGTCATTATTTGTATTTTTATAAATATCACTAATAACTTGAATAGCAGTATTATCGTTTCCATTAATTTCAGATTTATTACCATAAATTATATTTATAATACCCATAATTTTTCGCTCCTATTAGTTTATATTTCCAGTAGCCTCACGACACATTTGTACTGTTTTTTATTTTGTGAATCATTTTTAGTTGAATCATCAATCTTTACATTTATTTTCAGAACCTTGTTTATTGTAATTAGCGATACGATAAGATAAGAATTGTCGCAACCCCTACAATAATATTAAGAATTTTCATAAAAACCTTTATGTTTTTAAATGTACTGAGCTAAATCACATATAATTGAATTCTTCTACATTATATGTAATTATAGTTTATATAAAAATTATTTTTAAGTTTGTTTTTTGTGTACTTATTAACTGTGTTTTGTTAGTTTTATTTTTACTCACTAGCGGAAGAGTATGACTCTACCGCTTTGTCAATAATTCTTTCGACTTATTCAGGTGTTAGTAGGTGTGGAAATAGTCGAATATCAAATTAATAAAAGTTATATATCAATAAAATTCATTTTCTTCAAATAGGTGGGTGGCAAATAAAGCCTAAAATCTTATCTTTTTTAAAAGTGCTATATTATAAGCACAAATGGTTTGGGATAAAATGTATTTAGTTTAAACGTAATTATTGATTGTAGTGTATTAATCATTCCTTAATAAGATTGCATCTGTAGCTTTCCATTTTTTAATGATAGCTTATCTACTTCTGTTAAAAAAGTTATAGTATCATCAACTAATTTAATAAATAACAAAGCAAAATCGGTATATTGAGCCACGTTTGTATATGAATTGTATACATATGTAGTTTCACCTAGGTTTAATGATAGTTTATCTGCATTTGCATGTGCTATATCATTTCGAATCTTCCAAATGGCATCAATTTTTTTATTGATATCTTGATCAAATAAGTTGTTCGGCAAAGATAAAAATTTTACATACTTTTTAAACTTATTGCTCCACAATTCGCCTGTACATATAATATTTGAAATTTCAATAATGTACTTTAACCTAATCAGTTCTATGTCATCAAATTCAACAATATCTATCGGCTTTATTGATATTTTTGAATCATACAGTCCCTTTTTTAAAAGAGCATAGTTTCGCTTCATATTAAGTCGCATATTATCCTTTAAAAAGTATTCGAGTGTTGAAGTAAAATCTATAATTAAACTTTTTATTGAATTGTAGTAAAAATGACCAATCATAAAATCTGGTTTTTTTATTAACCTAGTAAGTATTAGATAAACAGATTTTATATCAATAAAATAATCTTCTTTATAAATTTTATTACCCCACTCCAAACAATTAATTGCATCTATTTGTGTATTTATAATTGCTTGTAATTTCAGTCCACTATAAGTTGATATTAGTCTTGCGATACAGGCAGAGAATATTTGAAATCCCTCATTTTCAGAATTTACGACCTCTTGATTAATATTAGTCATATTGTTATACTCCTTTATTCAAATTCACTATAACATAAATTATAGAATTGATTCAGTTTGACGGCTTTCTTCTATACCGTCCGCCAATATAGTCGACGAGGAGAAAATCGAGCTTGACTTTACTTTCTGCAACGCAAAAACAAGTTAAGTGTTTTTGATTTCAAGTAATATTATATACTATACTTTCACAGTTGAATTGTAAATTGCTGCAAATCGAGGTGTCACACAATTTATGTTTTGATTAATATAGTATCTTTTTTGCGAATAGTAAGGTAATAAATTCTTGAAATAAGCGATTTATCGAATTTAGAATAATTTCATTTTTTTCTAAACTCCGAATTTCACACCCCCACCTTAACCTCCCTCCACTCCTTAACAGGCTTATTTGGGAAGTAAACGCTGTTTCCGAGAGCCTTAAAATGCTCCTCACCGCAATGAATTTTCGCACGTTCACTGCCGTGGAGTTCGGTCAAATCACGAGTGCCTTTCGTTTCGATTACAAAATAAAGTTTCTCCGTACCGTCCTTGTCAACATAAACCGCCCAGTCGGGATTATACGTTCCGATTGGCGTTTCAATCTTAAATTTATCGGGAATTTTAAAAAACATTTTCACATCGGGGTCGTTGTCAAGAGCCACGGCAAATGGACGTTCAACGGTCGAACTGTCGTAAATTATATGGTCGTAAACGCTATTTTCAACTGTAATTGCATTTTTGTCAAGATACGCAATTAACTCGTCACTCTCGAAAATTTCTTGCAAATAATACTCTTCGCCTGCAAGTTTATGATATTTTATGCCCTCAATTTCCATTGATTTTTGGGCGTTTTTAAGGGTTTCAACGAAAATTTCAATTAACTTTTGCGGATTATTTAAAAAATCTTTTGTTCGTCCGCTTTCAAATAAAATGTCCGCAATTACTTTTTGTGATAAAAAACATTCGCTGTCAACGACACGCAAAAATTCGGGCAAATTATAGCTTTCATTTGCGTATTCGGCGGAGCGAATTGACTCTCCGAATGTGGAAATTCCGGCATTTTCGATGTCAACTTTCACGGTTCTTGAAACGATATGAGCCTTTGTGACTTTCGGAAATTTTGCAAGTTCTGTGATACAAATTTCTTTCAATTTTTCATCGTCAATTGCAACTCGATATGCTGTTTTCCCCTTGATTTTATCCCATAATTCTAAAAATTCGGGCGAAATAATCACCTCTTTTTTTAGCTTAACTCGCACTTCTTTTGACGAATCGTGAACAGGCGGTTTCGTGTTTGCTTTGCTGATTATTGTTTCAAATTTTTCACGAGCAGCCTCGAATTTTGCAGGCAAATCAAGCGTTCCGTTTAACATTGCGGACTTCATTGTGTCCTTAATTTGCCCCGATTTTGTGACGTAACCTTTCTTTTCAAAGTGTGTCATTAATTCGGCGGCATCGTCATAAGACACCGATTTTTCAACTTTTTTTGTTTCCGTATAAGTAATTTCCGCAACTTTTTCGGCGGTGACTTCCGCCCCCATTTTTGCGGCAGAAACGGCTTTTTCGATTACAGGAGCAAGTGCTGAATTTATAGTTT
>JAISIJ010000481.1 GCA_031262245.1 Oscillospiraceae bacterium
CCCAACACCAAAAAATTAAACGAAGAATCCGTAATTTCATAACCCACAAAACAGTTTTTTCTTGTACGGTGTAACCTTTCTATGTTATATAGCTCAGGATAATTTGTCATATCAACAAGTTTATTAAAAGTTTCATCAAAAGAAGAAAGAAAATCGTAAACCTCACAATTTATATCTTTTAAATTATATACTTTCTTGAAATTGCCATTGCCAAAAGTTATAAAAATTTCTATCTCTTTCTCTAAAACTGTTTTTCGGTATTTTATATCAGTAATTATCGCCTTAAAATCACGCTTAAATCTCACCTCAATTTCGGAATTTTTATAAATTCCGGTTATCAAGCCCTCATCCGCCTCAATGAATGTACCCCCAAACCGCAAATTTTCCCCATTTAGTTCCGTTTGCAACCCCTTAAATACCGCAAAAGTATATTTTTTACCTGCCAAAACACCCAATTTTTCTCCAATTGGTACTGCCCCAGTTGCATCGGTTTCACTACGCTCTTTCCTCCACTCACCCAAATAAAGAAAATCATCTTTTGAAATATCTTCACCTGTTTTCTTCCAAAACAAGGGGTAAATGTTGCCTGTGTTTGGATTAACACCCAAAACCTCAACCCCACTATCAACATACTTCTGTAAGGCACTTTTGGCGAAAATTTCTTCAATCCCTGTTTCGGTATCTGCCACTAAATAGCGTTCATTTGCCAATTCTCGTTTGATATATTTCATTTTAAAACACCTCTTTTATAAAAAAAGGTGTGTCTACAAAACAAACTATTTAATCTTGCAAACAAAATGAAAAATCTACTAAACAAAAAATTATTTCTACTATACAAAATAATTTGTCTTGAAAACAAAAAATATAGTTTATAAATCAAAAGTTTAAGTCTTGAAATCAAAATAATTTCTGCACAACAAAAGGTAAAATCCCCCCAAGAGTTATACCTCCAAGCACCTCAAATGGTGTATGCCCCAAATACTCCTTAAAACGCTCTTTATGTTTGATATACGCATCTTTTTCTTTCAACAATTTCAGCATTTGCGGCAATTCTTCAAACACCACATTCAATGCCTTTGCGTGTTCGCCCGCCTGATACCGCACATTCAACGCATCGTAAATTACAACGCAAGCCAACATACTCACAATCGCAAAATACACCGAGCTGAACCCCTCTGAAATCCCCGTTGCAACCGTTCCGCCAACCACAAACGCACTATGCGAACTTGGAAATCCTCCCGAACCCACAAATCGCTCCAAAATTACCTTTTTACTCTTAACTAAATTAATTATAACTTTCAAAACCTGTGCTATAAGCCAAGAAAAACAAGCACACACCAAAATGTAATTCACTGCTCTCCCTCTCTTTCTATGCAACACCGATTTGTCTACGGAACAAACTATCAAATCTTATAAACAAAAATTAAAATTTAGGCTACAAAATTTTGAGTCTGTAAAACAAAATATTTATTCTTTAATCAAACAGTATTGTCTTGAAAACAAAGGATATTCAAGGGTATTTTGAAGCAGATATAACAAAAATAAAGTTTTGGTTTGTTAGCAGGTTTAACCTAAAAAGATAGAAAATGATTTTGGCAATAAAAAGTTTTAGTTTAACCTCCTATGTTGCCTTTTATTTTTCACCCAAAAACCCCTTGATTTTAAGGAAAATTACAGAAAAAATATATAAAACAAAATTTATTAACGGTTTTGTTAGTTTAATCTGTTGTGTTTTTATAACAAAAAAAGAGGGGAGCAACCCTCTCTTAACCCCTCAAATCAACGCAATCAACAAAATTAATCCAATCGCACCTAATGTTATCATAAAAGCCGTGTCTTCGTTGATATAATAAGGGCACTCCGATTTTTTCTCGCATTTATAACAACATTCCGTATGTAATCTGTTGCACATTCTAACACCTTCTTACACTTTTTTTGTTGGTTTTTACCCCTGTGTCTGCTCGTAAATCACCGAAAAACCATAGGTTATCTTGCCGAAAAATAACAAAAAAGAAGAGCAAAAAGCTCTTCTTTTGCTTTTAATCTTTTAAACTCATAAAATTACCGCATTTGTTACACATTTTATAATCCACGCCCTCTGTGCCGAGTTGCTTTGCCAATTTGTGAATTTCTTTGTGCAGTTTTTCACTTTCAATTTCAGCGTTTTTAATTTGCTCCTGTAACGCCTGCAAATCTTTGAGTTTTGCCTTTAAATCAAGCAAAAACTCTAATCTGCTCATATCAATAATCTCGATTTGCGGCAAAATATTGATAGCGTTTAATTTATTCTCAACGCTCTTCAAATTATAGAGTAACTCAATCTGCTCCGTTTCAATATTCTCAAAATGAGGCAAAATCTTTATTGAATCGATTTTTTCTTGGGTTTCTTTCAAATTACTTAACAAATTCAACTGCTCCGTATCAAGTATGGGCATTTCCGGCGTTATCTTACAATTTTCATACTCACTCACCTTATCCGAAAGCGTATCTATTTCAACAAATCTTGTTTCCAAATCACAGAGATTATCATCGCTATGTTTAAGTGCGGTGATAAATTCTTCCGATAAATCGGGCAAAGCATCAACATCTTTTTCATATATCTGCACCTCAATCTTTCTTGCTTCCAACTCATTACCTAACTTATTCTTGTCGGTATTAAGCATAACGCCGCCCTGTGATAATTCCTCAAGCATCATAATCTCGCTCAAAGCCTTGTAGTTATCGCTCGGATTAGTTTCACAAAGCAGTCGGCTATCGAAACAACGTGCTGTATTAATGTTCCAACCTGTGGTTTCAATTGAAATTAACCTCAAATACTTCTTAATTGCAAGAGGAACAGCGGTGATTTTACCTAACACACCGTTATCCATATTTGTATAAAGCAATTTGCCGTTTTGCTTCATTTCATACAAATTTCCACCGTCAAGATAACGTTCCCTTTTTATTACAACCCCATCGTCAAACTTCACCGTTATCCTAAAAAAGTTTTCCGCTTCACCCTCACCGTAACTCAAAATAAATTTTTGGTGGTCGCGTGGGCGAATGTTAAAAAATAGAACCTCCAAAGCCCTTAAAATCGCACTTTTTCCGCTGTCGTTATACCCCTTAATGTTAAGAATACCCCTATCGCCAAACTCAACTAAACAATGTTTGATACTCATAAAATTATGAAGTTCAACGCTCACTAACTTACTGTATTTGTTATCCGCCATATCTTTTACCTCTTTCTGTGAATTAACTCGCATTTACAACAAACCTATCTGTCTGCGAAACAACCTATCAGAATGTAAGCAACAGGATTAATTGTGCAATACGCTGAAAATCAGTCTACAATGCAAGTCTATGTTTGTGAATTGTTACAAACTTCTCTCAAAACTTAATCAAAATCTTTTCTCGTGCATTGTAACAGTAGAAGGTTGTTTTATGCCCTTACTAAATACCGGTAAATACCCACCACCCCTTAACCTTTTCGGTTTCACTGCATAACTTCCCCCTATTATAGTGCTGTTTATCTGTTTATGTATCTCTCTGAAAAACAAACTACCGGAATTTTATCCGCCTATCAGTTCGCCTAACAGTATACCTGCACCGCATTTACAGGCAACGGAAAAATCTTTGTGTATTATAAACAAAACTGTCTATCGTATGCAGTCTGTATTTGTGATTACTCACAAAGTTTTAAGAAAACTTAATCAAAATCTTTTCTCGTGCATTGTATTAGTAGAATCTATCAGCATTTCAACAAAAAATCTATTTCCGAAAAATCAGGTCTATGGGCATACTGTCGAATTTTTCCTGAAAACGCTGATTTTTCTTTGAGAAAAACCCTTGTCGTTGTATAATTATTTGTAAAAAGAGGTCGAAAAAACAAAGATTATAAAAGAAAAGGAAGTAATTATGCACACATTTAAACAAATAACAGATTTTGCAAACTGCAACTTTGCCGAAACTTGGAACAAAAATTTCAACGAGAATTCACCCACAAAAATTTACCCCTATCAGCAAATAACCGAAAAACACTCCGAAATTATTACCAATGAACTCGGTAAGGTGTTCCTCAACACTCAAAATCGAGCATATCTCTACATTTTGGATTTTCTCGAAAATCTCACAACGCAAACCGATAGCATATTCCCTACAATTTTCGGGGTTTACGGCAGAGTTTCAGCTAAAAAGGACAAGTTAGATACGGAAGATATTGTATTTATCACCACCGCTCTCGCCGCAAAATACGCATATCTCCAAAATCCACGCACAAAGCCTACATCTGAAACACTTGATTTTTCAACAGAAATCGCAATTTGGATACTGTTTATGTTCCAAAATTTCTCCGCTACGGAAATCGTTTTTACTGATTATATTGCATACCTCAAAAGTGGAAATGAACACCTCTACAATCGCAACAGCACGGCGGATACAAAAAGTAACTCACACAGAGTAACTTCAAATGAATATTTCTACGCCGTTTCTGCACCTTACAACATTGATGAAACCACCTTTATCGTGAATGAATTTCTCAATTGCTACGGGCTTCAAGCTAAACTTGCAAGGCAGAATACCCCCGATAAACCCGAACATCTTCAACCTATTATGCTGAAAATATCAAGGATTTAAAAAATAAAAGATTGTAAAAATAAAGGAGAATAGTATGAAACCCTCAAACGGAATTATTGGGGCTTGGAACGAGCATATCATAAAGGAATATCTTTACAACAAGGCATCACCCTCCGTGAGTGCCTTAAACTCGTTGTCGGAAATTATCACCACTAAGCCTAACATTGTTTACCAAAATCTTTTAGATATGAGTAATAACGAGGAATACGTTGGATTTCTGGCAAAAGCTCAAAAACCATTAACACCTAAATCAACACCGAAACCTCTTGAAGAAACAAAAGAAGATATAAAGAAAAAATTACGAAAAACAGCCGAAAACCCCTACAATCTGTTTTCAAATATTCCCAATTCGCCCTCTGAACTACTCTTCAACGATTTCCTTGATATATATAAATATAGAAATCCTAACGCTAATATTTCTTCAAGCGAATATTCAAAGGAAATTGCAACCTATATCCTTACTAAATTTATAAACTGCCAACACACCATTTTTACACTCTCTCCAATTTCTTTTGATTTTCATTACCCCTACGCCGAAGCAACCGATTTAAAGAAATAATCTTTGAGGATAACAGGGAATTATCAGATATGGATATTTCCCAATTTGCTGAAAACCCCGATATAATCCAAAAATCAGAGTACTCAACTCGTAAAAATTACTCCTCAACTGCATATTACGAAGTAACCAAGGATTTTAATGTAAATATCGTTAAATTTCTCTTAAATGAACACCTTTCGGCTTTCGGATTAGGTGTTTCGGTAAATGAAACAAATCTTCTACAAATTATTAAAATATAAAGGAGCTTATAATGAAAAAATTAACCAAAATTCTGCTTGCACTATCACTCGCAATCTCTATCTGCACAGCCTGCAATGATAGCAAACCTGTATCTAACAGCGGAACTCAAAAAAGCTACCTCCGAACCCACCGCTACAACAACGAAATCTATTGCTGAAACTACCGAAAAGGCTATAACCCCTGAAATAACTTCCCCAAAAGAAAATGTGCTTTTGCCGATAATGCCTGTAAATTTTTCATTTTCGCCCGGTGTCGGTGGTATGGGCATCAGTATAACTTTAAGCCAAGATGGAACTTTTACAGGGGAATATCACGATTATAATCTGGCACCATTCGGCGATTACTCCGGAGGAGATGTATACAGAAGCTTTTTTAAAGGTGTTTTAGGAAATATTACAAAAATTGATGATTTAACCTATTCAATGGAATGTATTAGTGCGGAAAGTACACAGTCCGCCCGAGAATATAAGGAAAATGATACTCTTGTTACTATTTCAGATGACCCCGAGTATTTCGCATTTACTCCCGGTAATACCTATTTCTTATATTTACCGGGAACAAAAACAGCTAATTTTGACCGTGATTTTCTCTCTGATTGGCTTTACTACGCACGAGAAGAAATTAAGCCAAAAGAACTCAATTGTTTCGCATTCTCTAACCATATGTACACAGGCGAAGTGGAATACAAATCAGTAGATAACAAAAATAAATTTGATACAACTGATAAGGATAACCTCTTGAATTCTATGTCAACAGAGGAAATCAGAAAACTCAATAAACTTTTCGATATATTCTGTTATCAAATATCCCTTGAAGATATCATAACCCCCGAACAGCTTATTTATCTAAGTAAAGCTCCTTATGAAGATGAGAACAACGAGTTTACTATCCCGGAAGAACTTGTTGAGAACGAACTAAAAAAATACTTCAATGTTGAAACAGTAGAACATAGCAGCTTTGATTCAAGCTTATATAGAGATGGATTTTATGAGTCAGGCGGAACAAAAGGAAATATGTTTTGTGAGTGGTATACGGTTCACAGCTTAAAAAAGAATCTAACCGGAACTTATACCGCTAAAGTATATCATTTGTATTGGGATAAGTTTTTTGCAGAAGGCTATGAGGAGGTACACTTACCCGAAGATACCTACGATAGAATAGATAAATGGGAAATGGGCGATTTTGCAATAGTTGAAAACATCGGTCAAGAAACAGTTTACCCCAGCCCTTACACCATTGAAATAATTGCCGAGGATACCGTTATTCTCTCGCCTTACACCCTTGATGGTGAGGAAACTTGGCGTATAGATAGCATTAACGGTTGGCAAATTCCCAAAAATCTCACTTGTAATTAAAAAAAAAGAGCTTAAAATGATTAAAATTTCCATTTACAACAACACAGGCGGTGTAGGGAAAACCACCACCTGCATTAACCTTGCTGATAAATTTTCCAAGGCATACCCCGTAATTGTTATCGATTGTGATGGGCAGAATAACTCGCTTAATTTCTTTACTGCCGATTTACCCCCAAATACCACAAATCATTATGAAACTGAAATTTACCCCACTCACTACAATAATATCTACAATACCCGAAACATTGAACCCCAACTAGCAGATATTAAAGAAACTATTACCCTGAAAATTCCTGATTTTGGCTT
>JAISIJ010000053.1 GCA_031262245.1 Oscillospiraceae bacterium
CTCATTCTTTTTGGTACTTTCTCACCTTTTTGCATAATAGCACCTCCTATAGATACTATTATACACTATTTTTTCCTATTTGTAAAGATGTTTTTAGGTGCGGTTATGGGATACGCACATTTGGATATGAACCTATAGGAGTTCCGTTCGGTTTTAAAGCATATCGTTCAATAACGTCAGGCAAACCATCTTCGTCAGTATCAGTAATATCTATTCTTGTTTCGGTATTAAGGTTACCTTCTTTTTCAGAGTTATCTATCCATATAATTCCAGAATTATCTTTCCATATAATAATATCTGAAGCATCTACACCTACATCATACCACTCCCCATTAGTTTCGGTTGACAAATTTATCATTTTTTTTCTGTCAGAATTATTATTTCCGAAAATTACAGAGTAAACAGAAATATTGCTTGATTTTAAAGTTTCAAGTGTTTGGGTAGATATATTTGGTCCACTACCAGAAGAAAGTAAAACAATTACTTTTTTAGTAAGTGGGTCAGAAACTTCACTATTTAATATTTGAACTGATTTAGTAAGAAGTTTGTTTAAATCTATTGTAGTATTTAATGACTTATCCTTTAAAGATTGTAGATGGTTGAGTACGTTACCTTCATATTCTGACAAATAAGAAGCTGAAAAAAGTTTTTCATCAAACAAAACTATTCCATATTTATCAGAAACACTTCCGTTTTTCATAAAATTTTCAACAATTTCAGCTCTTTTACAAAAACTTTCATCAGAATTTGAAGGCATATCATATTTAGCCGTTGAGTTTGTAATATCAACAGCAAAAACTATATTAAGGCTTTGATGAACGGTTTCAGGTTTTGATGAACCAGTCGACGGAGGAGCTAAAGTAATTAAATTTCTTTCACTATCACTCCAAGCTTTATACCATTCTTGGCTATCAATTACAAGATATTGCGAAAAATGGGGTGTTGTAACGCTAATTGTAGAATTTACTTCATCTAAAGCAACAGTAAACTCAGTATCTTCCGAGCAATCCACAAAGATTCCATCTTCTTCATTATACCAAAGAACAGTTAATTTATCAAAATCTGTACTAAGTTTAGCTTTGTCAACGGAAAAAGTTATTGTTGCAGGGTTATCAGAAGTCGGCTTTGATTCTTCAAATTCCATTGTAAAATCAAAAGGCTCACCGATTAAGCCCACAACTTTAGAGGACATAATGTCAATATCCATCATACTTTCAATAGAAAGATTTGTGTCAATATTTCCGTTTGTATTCATTTCAACAGAGATGTTTGTTATTGCACCGTCTGAAGTAACGACATCTTGTTGGTAGCTCTGTTCAAATTTTTCATCACCGTCAGAAATTCCGTTCCCGTCCGTATCAAATAAAGTCGGGTCAAAATAAATGCCCGATTCGGTGTAAATTGTACTGTTTACGCCCTCATCGCCGTCAAGGAGAGTGTCGCCGTCAGAATCTTGGTTAAATGGGTCTGTGCCTAAATTGACTTCCTCGCCGTCAATAAGGTAATCGCCGTCAGTATCTTTTTCTAACGGGTCTGTTGTTAATTCAAATTCTTGGTAATTGGATAACAAATCCTCGTCTAAATCTTCGTCAGTATCGGAAATGCCGTCATTGTCGGTATCAGCTGAATTAAGGGCAGTTCCTAATGTGTAAAATTCGTAATTATCGGGCAACAAATCGCTGTCTGAATCGACATTATATCTGTCAGATAAAAGTATATTCTCATAATAATCTGGTATTTCGTCCCCGTCAGAATCACGTGAAAGGTATTCTTCAGCGGAAACAGACATTTCAGTTACCGACATTGATGTAATTTGAGGTGTAGCAACTGTCCAATTTTCGCCCTCTTTTGAGCCTGAAATCGCAAGAGAAAGTGTGCTGTTCGGAGGAATATTCAAGTTAAGTCCGTGGTCAAATTTGGATTTTATAGTATATGTGTTTTCACCGACTTCTACAACATCATAACCCCAATTTGAAAGTAATTTAAAATTAGAGTTTATCGTAAACTCGCCTTTACAGAGCGGAATATCGGTGTTATTAGTAATGTTCAAATTACCGCAAAAATTATTCCAAGCGTCATAAATTCCGCTTAATTCAGCAGAAAATCCGCTGTCTTTAGCCACTCTGCTTTGCACCATATCAATGCTGTCGGGGAAAAATCTTTCCTCAATATTTCCGAGAGTATAGCCGAAAGAAGCCGAAGAATAGGGTGAAATCTCGCCGAAATTGTAGTTTTCGTGCGTGATATATGAGAAGTATTCGTTTTCAAGAATTTGCGAAGAGTAGACGTTTGAAATTTCCTCACTTCCGAATTCGTAGTATAATGCCCAGTTACTGATAATTTCCGTGCCTTTGTTAGTAATTGTTAAATTTACACTTTGGTTATCGTCTTGAAATGAAACGATTCTGTACAAAACATCGTAATTTTCGCCGTGATAAATGCGTTCGTTGGTGTTTAAAATCGTCATATTGTAGGGTTGCGGTTCGTTTTCATTTGCACTTACGGAAAGAATACCGCTTATACAGCCTGTAATTATAAGTGCCATACTTAAAGCAAACGCTAAAACACGTTTGAATTTCCTTGTTTTTAGGTTCATTTTGGTTACTCCTTTGTAACATTATTTTGTATTTTTGGCATTTTTTATTAAGTTATCGAAACCTATCACGAAGTATTATTATACATATATTACCTCCTAAAAAGATTTCTC
>JAISIJ010000129.1 GCA_031262245.1 Oscillospiraceae bacterium
CCCAAGGTGATTCCCAAAAAGGCTCACCGGGTTTTGCAGCTTTCCAAAGTGCAAAATCCAAAGGGTCTGATTTTTTTTCGTCAACATCAACTCTTGCACCGCTGAGGAGATTTTCCGTGTTTTTCCCGGATAATTTGCCGTACTCATTGAATTTTTTTACTGCAAAATAAACATCGCCGTTCACTTCATAAGCATAACCATTGGCAATAATTTTCTCTATTAAACCAATAATAGCGTCAATATTTTCCGAAACACGAGGGTGAATATCCGAGTCAAGAACATTCAATCCGTGTGCATCGGTAAAATATTCTTTAATATATTTATCCGTGAGTTCTTTAACGGAAATATTTTCCTCGTTGGCTTTTCTTATGATTTTGTCGTCAACATCTGTAAAATTTTGCACAAAAACAACGGAATTTTCACTGAATTTATATTTTAAATATCTTCTCAATACGTCAAAAATACAAATAGGTCTTGCGTTACCGATATGAATAAAATTATAAACAGTAGGTCCGCAAGCATAAATTTTTATCTTATCGGTAAAATCAAACTCTTCTGTTTGTCTTGTCAAAGTATTATATAGTTTCATATTTCCTCAACATTTTCAAAAGTTAAAACAGGTCTTACAGTTTTTCTGTGTTTCAGGCAATTATCCTCAAGTTTTTCAACTTCACGAGTTAATGTATCAATTTGAGTTTTTATATCTTCAATGCTGACAGGGTCGCCGCCTTGGTCAAGCTCTTTTTTGTCATAGGGAACGGAATTAACGGCTTTGACGCCTTTTGCGGTATATCCCGGTGGAACATCTTCAGTAACGATAGCACCTGCACCGATTTTTGCGTTGTCGCCGATATTGATATTCCCCAAAACTTTTGAACCCGCACCAATCATAACATTATTACCCAAAGTCGGGTGACGGCGGCTGCTTGTATCTTTCCCTGTTCCGCCTAAAGTTGCACCTTGATAAATAAGGCAATCGTCACCTATAACAGCGGTTTCGCCGATTACAACCCCCGAACCGTGATCGATAAAAAGACCTTTTCCGATTTTAGCACCGGGGTGTATTTCAATTCCGGTACAAAATCTTGAAATCTGTGAAATTATCCTTGCAAGAGTAAACAGCTTTTTTTTGTAAAGCCAATGTGATATTCTGTAACTGAAAATTGCGTGCAAACCCGAATAAGTAAGGATAATCTCAAGGGCATTTTTAGCCGCAGGGTCTTTATCCTTAATAAGTCGAATTTCTTCGTCAATATCTTTTCTGATTTTCCTAAAAAACTTAATGAGTTTCGTATCGGTTATTACACCTAACTCAACATCCAAACCATATTTTAAATTCTCTAAAAGCTCAATTATAAATTTTCTGTTCCTTAATTTTTTAAATTCGTCTGTTATAAAGTATCCCAAATTTTCCAGCAATTTAAGAATTTTTCTCATTAAAATCATCCTTATCTGTACTTTTAATAATTTCGGTTTCGTCTTTTTCAACATCGCTGCTCTTGATAATAATTACTTCAGCAACACCGCTGTCGTCGTCCCCCTCGTCCTCGTCAGCCCCCTCAGCCCCCTCGTCAACATATTCCATATGCTCTTCGGTGTGATTGGAATTTATATAAGGAGCAAATGCCTTGAAATAGTCAAGCCCCGAGAATATAGTTAAAATAACGGTTATCCACATTAATATTTGCAGTAAAGGGTTCATATTATCGACTATTTTAAATACCATTGAGGAAAGAGTAATGATTATGGTTGTTGAGGTAAAAATGGTTTTGAGTTTTCCGGCGAGTGAGGCAGGAACTGTTACGCCCTCATTTGCAACAACCAATCTCAAACCGCTTACCGCAAATTCTCTCGCTAAAATAATCATAACAGGTATTGCGGTAAATAATCCTTCTTCAATAAATACGCATAATGCCGCCGTTGATAATATTTTATCTGCAAGAGGGTCAAGAAATTTGCCGAAAGTGGTAACCATATTTTTAGAGCGGGCATAATATCCGTCGAGTATATCCGTTAAACCTGCTGCTGAAAAAAACATAACGGCAGCCATTGCATTATATGAAAAATGTTCCGTGCCTGATTGCGGCAAATAAAAAGGGAGCATAAAAAACGGAACAAGAATTACCCGAAAAATCGTTAGTTTATTAGCTATATTCATTATTCACTCTCATTTATTGATTTTTTATTCTTCATATTTTTTTTGTATGTGTACATATTCTTATCGGCTTTAAAAATCAGCTCGTCAATAGTAATTTCTTCTTCGGGAGGTGCATAGCCGAAACCGTAAGCATATTGAATACGTTCAACGTCAAGTTTCATTAATTTATTACGTTCTTCAATAACCACAGCTAATTCTTCGGTTATTTCTTTCAAAAGGCTCTCGGTTTTACCTCTGAAAATCATAACAAATTCGTCACCGCCGTAACGTCCTGCAAATATATCGTGTTTTTCGGCAAGACTTTTCAACGCAAGCCCGAAATCTTTTATGATTATGTCGCCGCCTTGATGCCCTAAAAAATCATTTGCAAGTTTAAGATTATTCATATCAAACATAATAAGACCTAAAGAAACACGATTTTCAGCCGGAATTGCTTTTATTTCCGCTATTAATTTTTCACAGCTTGCACGATTGGGCATAGTTGTAATAACATCTATATATGCTAATTTACCCAGATTATCCGCACGCTTTTTTGTAATTTCAGAATAAAGCATTAAGATAATCATAGAGATTATTACCAGTAAAAAAATACCGTCAACGATAAATAAAAATTTTCTCATTGAAGTGACTTGAGATTCGGTATATTTTTCAACAGCGGCAACAGTATCGTTGCAGAGGGTAAAATAAATTTCCGAAAGGTCGTAAAGTC
>JAISIJ010000211.1 GCA_031262245.1 Oscillospiraceae bacterium
TCTTAAACAACGGTAATAAAAAATCCTCAAACCCCTTATTCACCAATTTCATAAACAACTCATATTCTTTCTCGATTATCGAATGTTTTACACCGTGAATTATGCCTTTGGAGGTGAAATTTCCCATTATGCTCGTTTTCAAAACACAATCATACTCGTGCATCCATTTCACCGCTTTTCGTCGCCCAAAATACATATCCAAGGCTTCTATCTCGTAAAGCCTCGGCATTGATTCGTGGAACTTTATCACTCTCTCAGGCTTCACAAGCTCCGCATACCCTACACGGATTTCGTTATTCAGCATATCATACCACAACATTTTATGGCAAATACGCTGTAACTTCTCACCCAAATCATTTACTGCTTTCTGCTTTTCCGTCAAAGGTTTCTCACCATTTAACCCCTTTTTCGGTGATAATATATCTTCCGGGTCAGGCACTTTAACACCCGCAATCTCCTCATTTAGTTCCGCTCTTGTTTTTCCTTGCCAACCCAACATCGAAAGCAACATATCACCTTGATAAGTGTTTAAATTACTAACCGCCATAGTCTATCCCCCTCGGTTTCAAGTTTTTACAAATGGCTTGTGCAGTCTGTGAGAGGAGAAATGTGGTTATGGAGAGGGGGAGAGTCTGGGAAAATAAAAAAGAGGAACAAATTAATGTTCCTCTGAAAGGTTTATTCAATAAGCCCTGCTAATTTTGCGTATTTTACACCGTTTTCTTTATCGCCCATATTTAGATAGCAACCAGCAATATTTCTATAAGTTATTATTGTATATGGATGTTTTTCGCCCAAAACTTTTTCAAAAAATTCCAAATCTTTTAAATAATATTCCAAAGCTTTATCGTATTCGCCTTTACTATAATAAGCACCACCGATATTATTATATGATGTTGCAGTATCGGGGTGGTCTTTACCTAAAACTTTTTCACGAATTTTCAAAGTTTTTTCGTAATATTCCAAAGCTTTATCGTATTCGCCTTTATTTTTATAAATAGCACCGATATTATTATATAATGTTGCGTTAGAGGGGTGGTCTTTGTCTAAAACTTTTTCACAAATCGATAAAGCTTTAAAATTATATTCCAAAGCTTTATCGTATTCGTCTTTATTATAATAAACACTACCGATATTATTGTATGGGATTGCAGCATTAGGGTGGGCTTTGTCTAAAACTTTTTCAAAAATTTCCGAAGCTTTTTCGTAATAATTCAAAGCTTTATCGTATTCGCCTTTATCGTTATAAACTGAACCGATATTACTATATGTTGCTGCAAGGTCTTTGCCTAAAACTTTTTCACGAAATTCCAACGCTTTAAAATGATATTCCAAAGCTTTATCGTATTCGCCTTTATCCCTATAATTTACCCCTATATTATTATATAATGTCGCAGTATCAGGGTGGGCTTTGCCTAAAACTTTTTCAAAAATTCCTAAAGCTTTAAAATAATATTCCAAAGCTTTATCGTATTCGCTTTTATAGTTATAAACTGAACCGATACCATTATATAATGTTGCATTATTGGGGTGGTCTTTGCCTAAAACTTTTTCTTTAATTTCCAAAGATTTAAAATAATATTCCAAAGCTTTGTCGTATTCGCCGAATTCAATACATAAATATCCTAATTGGTTATAAATATATTCAATATCTTTAGTTTCTTCATTTTCAAATCTTTTTATTATAAATTCTAAAATTCTGATTAAATAAAAATATTTATGTGGGCTTTCCTCGTAATCTTCTTCAAATATTCCAACTAAAAAATCACTGCACTCCGTTGAAGTTGGCTCTGTTTGTTTAAAAACCGCATCGGAAATAACGGGGTGCATTGAAACTATTTTTTCTCCGTTTTCGTTCTCCGAATAATTCACCCAGCCTCCGTTTTTTAAGGCGTTTAAAGTATTAAAATCGTCCATTTTAATCCATTTTTTAAGTGTTTTTTTATAAACCCCATCATAATCAATCAATGACATATATTTCAAAAGTTGATATTCTTTCTCCGTAACGATGCCAAGAGAAAACAATTTCAAAATATGGACAGTTAATACATCAACGGTTTCACCATGTTTAAATATTTCCTTTATTTCTTCCCCTAATCTATCGTCAACTAAAATATCGTATAATTCGCCCATTGTTTTGTCAGAATTTAACTTCGTTTTCGCTGCAAGTGTAATAACCATAGTGTTATATTTGAGAATTTTTGTAACAAATTCTTCAAGGTAAGATTTATCCTTTTTACGAATTTTTTCTTCTGCATTTTTCTCAAAAATTTTCTTTAAATCTTCGTAACTTAAATTTTCAATTTTAATTTTTTCAGCACTAATATGTTGCTCATTACGTGTCGTAAAGAGAATTTTTATGTTATCATTTCCGGGCAAATTTTCTAAATCAGTCGGTTCGCCCTCGTTAATATCAATCATTAATAAGGTCTTTTCTGTCAAACTTTCAAGGTGATTTTTAATTTTAATAAACTGTTCGTCAACAGAAAGTTCTTTAAAACCGTCCTCGGTCAGCTGACAACCGTTTACAAGTGTCGTTTTGATATCAGAAGAAAA
>JAISIJ010000268.1 GCA_031262245.1 Oscillospiraceae bacterium
CCGTTCTCATTTTGAAGCTTTTCCCAATCGCAAATTGTCCCGATACTGATTCCAAACGTCTGACTTGTTTCACGAAGAGTGTGATTTTTTCTAAAATCCAAAACTTTTTTTCTCAAATCGTTTGAATATGCCATTTTTTTACACCTCAAATTTTTTTTATTACCTATATTATAACATATTCTTTAACATTTGTCAAGTTAATTAGATATACAAGCTGTTTCCTGAGATATTATTTTACACTTTTAATGTTTCTGTGTTAAGATAATGTCGTGTTTTGAACATTCTCAGAAGTTTTTTCGTTTTTAGAAGTATTGTCATATTTAGTGGGTCTATTCTTTTGGTAAAGTTTCAAGAACTCAACATATCCGAGAGTCAGCCAACATTCTTTTTCTTCGTCTTTGGCATCGGGAAATAAAAACGAAAATATTTCTGATTTATCATCAGAATCTACTTTATCAGATTCAAGCAAATCCGTTAATAATTTGCGATTTATATTTTCCGGGTTAGCTACAATCTTCGAGATACGGTCAATTGCAATAGATAGAATTTCTTCCTTAGAGTCTTCATCAAGTTCTTCATAATTTTCGGTAATAAATAAGAAATCTTTGTAATTTTTACGTAAAAATTTTAATATTTCGTTAAACATTCTTACAGATTTGGCGTTTTGAAGCAAATTTCCCCACAACGAAGTATCCTCAATATCAGTTAAATTAAGAATTTCTGTGTATAGATATTCAATATATTTTTCTTTTTTTGTGATGTTAATATCAGGATTATTCAATATTGAAATAACCATTTCATGAGAATCAGATATTTTATTATTGCAGTTTTTCAAAACAACATCCATATAGTCGTCAATATTTCTATTCACATATTCTGCAAGAGGTGATTCTTTATCCGACATAATAAGTGTATAGTTTTGTGAGTTTACTAATGTTATATCAATTTCTTTGTAAAAAGTCGTAAGCATTGTAACTATGTTATCAAAGTTTATAACATAGGAATCATTTTTATAAACCTGTTCAAGCAGTTGCTTATTTGCTATTTTTGCATTAATTTTAGTGAATAAAATACCGAAAAGTTTTATTCCTGTTGCAATATTTGAAATTGCTTTTTGTGATTTAGCATGTACTTTAGCCATTTCCATTCTTACTAATGCTGCTTTTTCTGTCATTTCTTCTAATTGTGCTATTTTCTGTATTGTTTGTTCAAAAGAAAAAAAATCTTGGGATAAAAAATAAACATCATTTGAAACATATTCAACTAATTTCTTTCTTGATTCTTCATTAAGATATTCAAGATACCCACTGTTTAAAATATTATCTTTTAAAGTACATAACAAAAACAAGGTATACGCATATTTTTGTAGAAATTTATCTTCCAATCGAAATGTGTTGGAAGGTTTATTTATTCCATATTTAAAAAACAGTTCAGCAATAAAATCTTGCCATTCTTTTCCGAACACGTAAATCATATTACTTATGTTATTTGTAGTTTCTGAATATTCTAAAATAAAACTTAACTTTTGTCTTTCTTTAATTTGCAGAATAAATCTTAATGCTTTTTCTTTATAATTTTTTTTGCCGACATAGTCAGATAATAACCAATTAAAAAGCGAATAATTCAGTGTTTCTTCTTGGTCAAAATCAGATAACGATAAGAGTGAAACAACCAATTCGGGATTATCAAGTTTATAATTCCACTCTTTAGCTTTTTTATCTGTTACACTTCTTAAAAATATTTTATCGTTACAAATGAGAGAATTTTCATAAAAATACGTCATATAGTCAGAATAAGTTTCATTGATATACCCCTCGCGAACAAGATACTTTATCATATCGAAATAAGGGCTGTCTTTGATTATATTAAAAGGTTCTTTCTGACCGGTTTCGCTTATGAATACAGTGTCTTTAAAGAAATCGTCAATATTTTCACGAGTTATAAGTTCGGATATTCGACGACCGTTTAAAGCGTTTTTTGCAGATTCGAAATTAGCAATTTCATTTTCTAAGTTTGCAATGCAATTTTCTTTTATATAACTAATTCTTTCTTTATATTCATTAATTATCCTTTTGTATTGATTATTATTTTCAAGGGATAGGAGTTGTTTTTTACGTTCAGCCGGAGACAAGGCATACCAATGAGGAATTTGGATTTTTTTCGCATAAAAAAGGCTTAGTTCATCTTCATTTAATCCTTCTGTTTGAACACGTTTTATTTTATCTTCATTTAATTTTATTTTTTCTTCAAGTTCGTTATTCTCTAATTCAATTAAACGCTTTTTTCCTTTTCCGCCGATAATCTCAAACATAAACCCTTTTCCAAATTGCAAATCGGAAAAATCTTGTGGGAAAATATTCTTATACGCAATTAATGCTAACATTTTATTCGGGTCTTGCTCTGTTGTAGAAATAGAATTATTATATATCAAAAACTCATTACAGATGTTTTTAAGGATACGCATATCATCAATATACAATGATAGTCCTTGTAAAAAGTCCTGACTTATACCTTTTTTCAGAACGCCGTTATTTTTAAAACTTTCGAGGAATTTGTCAAATGAATTAGAACCGTCCACAACGGGAACGACAGGTATAATGAAATCAAAAAATTTCGTTCTATCTTTATTTTCGAATATATCGTCTTTTAATAAGTAGAAAAATCGCAGAGGTTTCGTCTTCCTATTATTATTTACAAGCGTATTTATCTCGTGCAAACG
>JAISIJ010000342.1 GCA_031262245.1 Oscillospiraceae bacterium
TAATTCGGTATCTAACATTTCTTTTTTCGACTCCTTCTATCCTATCATAACATAAGAAGAAAAGTAAGTCAAGTGAGAAATGGAAAAAGGTTAAATCCACTCACTTTCGGGAAGAGCCCAAAATATTGTTGGGTATGGAGATAAAAGTGCTTTTGTGAAATCAATATGTGACGAATGCAACGTGCCATATTTTTTAAGTATTAGCGGAGTTGCTTATCTATTAAATACGAACGGCAATGTTGACGCCAATAGTAGTGATGCCTTAAGTAGCGCAGTTTCATTGTGCGGATACATCTTTTCAAACGCAGATTTTAGTTTTATAACAGGCGAATCAAATGAATAAAATATCCCTCCCCTCCCGCACCATAGAATACGAACTCGTCCGTAAGCGCGTTAAGAACATAAACCTGCGAATAAGACCAAACGGCACGGTTTATGTCTCGGCAAACAAGCGCGGTTCAATTAAGACGATAGAGGATTTCCTTCGCAAAAAATCGGATTTTATTCTGACGAATTTAGATAAATTCGAGAAGATAAAACGTAACACCCCCGCAGAGAGGGCGCGTTTTTCCGATGAGGAATGCCGCCGCGTTTTAACCGAAATCGCAGAGAAAACATATCCGCATTTTATAAAATACGGTGTACCATTCCCGAAGCTAAAATTCCGCGATATGACTTCGCGTTGGGGAAGCTGTCAACCGCGACGCGGCATTATTACGCTGAATAAGAGGCTTCTCGAAGTGCCGCGAGAGTGCGCCGAATATGTCGTTATTCACGAATTCGCGCATTTTATTCACCTTAACCATTCAAAGCAGTTTTACGAATTTTTAGGCACATTGATGCCGGATTGGAAAGAGCGGAGAACGCTTTTGCGGGAATGGTTGATATGATTTTTTGATGTTTACCGGCTGCTGGAGTGATGAGGCAGCGGAAGCTCAATTGTGCGATGAAGCGTTTCGGTTATCTCAACAAAAAACGTCCTCGCTTTTTTTTGCCGTTGTCCATAACGACAACAGCCGCTTACGACTCGTCTGTATTTGATATTGAGTTGTTTCGCAAGAATTTGACGATCGCCCGCAGACTGCCCGTAACATAGATTTCAAGGGCAGTCGCAATCCGTTTCGCTTCCGGATCTGTCTGCTCTCGCAAGAGGTTGTACAAATACTCCAAAATCGGCATAGTTTCGGGCGTGGGGTTCGCCAAGTAGTCCCGATAAACAAGCCGTACACAGAGGAAAGTATTCCGCCTCAGGATCGCTGATGATTATGTCGTCATTTGTGGTCAGAAATACGTTGATTATTTCGCGTTTTGCGGCGAAGGATTTACCGCTGCCGGGCGTACCTAAGAACAGTCCGTTCGGGTTCTTTTGTCAAGGTCTTTTTCCGATTTTCTTAAATTTTTTTACAAAATCGGCGGAAATGTTGACTTTAAGCGTATTTTGTGGTAAAATATGGTTAATCAATAATTTCATATACGATAAATTTTTCATTTTGATAAATACAGGAGATGTCAGACTATGTTACCAATCTTTTTGTCGATGATTGATAATGAAGAGGATAAATCGTTATTTGAGGAGTTCTATAAGCTATATCGGCAGGATATGTTTAAGATAGCTGATAGAATTCTTAAAAATGAGTCAGATGCCGAAGATGCCGTCAGTGAAGCTTTTTTCAGAATTGCAAACAATTTTTCAAAAATCAAAGATGTACATATAAAACAATCTCGAGCCTTTGCCGCTGTCACAATTGAAAACGTCGCTAAAAACATTTATGTTTACAAAAGAAATCGACCGGCGCAGAACATTGAAGATTTTGATGATATATGGGACGATGAAAATCTTGAAGATGACGTTGTAATAAATGCTTCTGTCGATACGATTATAAACGCATTAAAATCTCTTACCGAAAATTACTATTCCGTGCTATATATGACCATTGTGTGCGGTTATAGCATTTCCGAAGTTTCAGCACTTTTGGGCTTAACACGCGAAAACACAAAGAAAATCTACGCAAGGGCAAAACGAAAAATCAGAGAAATAACGGAATCGGAGTTGTTCATATGAATGAAAATTTAATTATGGCTATTGAGCGACTTTCTGATGAAATGATAATAAGCAGAATTCCCGATGTTCCCGACCATATATTTTCAAGAAAATTTGAAAAACGAATGAAGAAAATTATAGCAGGAACATATACACCGAAAATTTATATAACGCCGAAAAAAATGACAGCAAAAAAATTTGCTGTATGCTTAGTAGCTGCGATTTTAGCTATCCTTACTTTTGCTATGAGCGTTTCAGCCGTCAGAGAGTCAGTTATTAAATTCTTTACTCAGATTTTCAGCACATACACTGTCGTACAATCTTTTAAAGAAGAAACCTACCCTACTTCCTTTGAAGATTTTTATACTATAAGCGGCGGTATAGACGGGTATGACTTAACTGACCGATATGAAACG
Organism: Oscillospiraceae bacterium; assembly: GCA_031262245.1. Classification (GTDB taxonomy): domain Bacteria; phylum Bacillota; class Clostridia; order Oscillospirales; family Ruminococcaceae; genus BNZF01. Next base: position 2,458 of record JAISIJ010000342.1, read on the forward strand.
GAGACAGAAATAACGCACATCTATGACAACGGAGAGCGAAAAATTAAATTTAAACAAATTCTGAAAGAGTATTATGATATAAACTTAAATACTGAAGGTTATGATGTTTTAACAATAAAGGTTGGTGATAATGATGGTATGTACGTAAATATGACTGAACAAAACTTAGAATATTTATCTTTCGATAATGGTTCATATGTCATATCTTTTTCTGTCAAGAACTATAATTCACAAAGTTGCATTGGTCAAAATGCACTAATCGATATAGCAAATTCTGTGCAAAAAGTCGAAAATTAATTTTTTTCAGAAAAATGTGTCCCCAAATCACCGCTAAATAGGTTATTATAGTATAGAGGGTTTGAAAATGACAAATCCGAAATCTATATAAATCTATTTGGCGGTGTTCTTTATGAAAAAAAGAGTTTTAGCGTTCCTTTCAACAAGTGTTTTCTTATTTGTTTTCATAATTCCGATTCAACATGTTGAAGCATCATATATTCCGAGTGCTCCATATTATCTTTACACAGGGTCAATCACGAGTACATTATACATAAACAACGGTACAGCAAGCTGCTCAAGTGAAATTGAAGGCGGTACATCAGTAACAAAAATTATCGGTTACCAGTATTTACAAATAAAAAACAGTAACAATGTTTGGGAGACAGTCAGCGGGGGTTATTGGACAAAAACTGCTAATGATAGTGAATTGACAATGATAAATACAAAATCTTCATTATCGGCAGGTACATATCGTTTGAAAACAGT